>CAYJHY010000043.1:0-5421 GCA_964369875.1 uncultured Mailhella sp. | reverse complement strand
CTCAAAAAAATGAATACAACATAGGAATAACGTATGCTTACAAATATTTTGCAAGTTCAAAAGGTTCACGTTAAGCAAATCAGCGTAGATTCAAAAGAGGGTTATGTTTCCTTGTTGGAGGATTTGGAAGCCCAGTACTGGTTGCACCTTGAAGGGAACCATGTGGAATGGGATGACATACTTTATACCGTAGGTATGTCAGACTTGGAGCGTGTTCTTTGCAATGATGAGCGCCCATTTCCACGGGTTGAGCCTTTGGCGCACGGTCTTTATTTGCATTTTCCCGTTGCCAACAGTTGGGAAATAGAACCTTACTATGTGCATCTTGTTATGTATAAAAATATGGTGCTTACCTATAGTCCCGATAAAAAAGGGCCTCTCGATCGAATTTTTATCAATATGCAAAACGGCCTCACTCCTGAGGGTGAAGAACAAATCTTTCTTTTTTTATTGATATTAGAGCGACTGATCGAAAATTTGGTTAATAATCATCTCATTGCTCGAACTCTTATTAATACGTTTATCAAGTCCATGAAAAATGAACCCGAAGAAGACGATAACGACAGCGTTATGGAATTAAAAGAAAAGCTTGGCTTCATCACAGGACAATGTGAAGAAAATTTATTTAGTTGTACGTTGTTACGCACCCTTTTGAATAAACCGCTTATCCCTGATTTGGCTCGGCATATCCTTAATGATATTTTAGATACGGTGAGCCACGTGCAAAAAAGCCTTGATAGATTAGATCAACGTCTTGAAGACCAACTGTTACGCATCGATTCTCATCTTCGTGAACAAACCGACAAAAGGCTACGAATTCTTACGGTACTTTCCTCTATTTTTATGCCTATTACCTTTATTTCGGGGGTTTTTGGGATGAATTTTGCATATATGCCTGAACTGCAAGTAAGTTGGGGATACTATGCTTGTCTTGGCGGTATGGCAGTCATTGCTATGGGTATGGTAGTTTATTTTTTTATAAAAGGTTGGTTTAAATAGATATATTAATGAGTGTTGTCAGATATTAAAAATTAAATTTGTCTAAAAACAAACAAAGGAGCTTTTATGTTGCAAGCATTACTCAGCGAGTTAGAAAATTTTGTTATTGAAAGCCCTATAAACTATATTTCAAAAGATGTGGCCATTCAAAAAGAATATGTCGGGCAACGCATTTTTGAAGCGCCTATTTACGCCGTGGCGAGTGCAGAAGATGTGCTTTTTACGGAATTAAAAACCAAAGTTATCGGTGAACATTTTCGATTACCGAGGGAATGGAATCCATCTGCGAAAAGTGTGCTTTCTTTTTTTCTGCCCTTTAGAGAAGAGATTATAAAATCCAATAAAGAGGTGGGAGATCCTTCAAATCTTTGGTTGCATGGGAGAGTCGAAGGACAAGAATTTGTTAAAGCTATGGCTCTTTATGTGATGGATTACCTTGAAAAGCAAGGCCATAAAAATATATATCCCATTGATACCGAAGATTTTTTTGCTGTTCGTGAAGATCCCGTCTTAGGCTATAGCAGTAACTGGTCGGAGCGTCATGTGGCGTTTATTGCCGGACTTGGAACTTTTGGTCTTTCCAAAGGAATTATCACAAAAAAAGGCATGGCAGGCAGGCTTTGCAGTATTGTGACCTCGGCAGAGCTGCCTGTAAGTGTTCGTTACTATAATGAAATTTATGAAAATTGCAGTATGTGCGGAGCCTGTATTCCACGCTGTCCCGCCAAGGCTATTTCGCTGGAACATGGTAAAGAGCATAGTCCATGCCACGCATTTCTCAGCACTATTCGTCTAAAATATGTCCCACGTCATGGCTGTGGTAAATGTCAAACCTATGTTCCCTGTACTAAGCAAATTCCCAAACCCCACCCCCTTTCCTCAAAAAACTTTTTATAGCAGTTTGCATAAACATCAAGTTTGATAAGTGAAATACATCCACATGTGCCATAGTATTTTTTCTTAAATAGCTATATTTGAGCATATTAAAGTTTTTTGAAGGGGGTTTGGGGGAACAATTTTTTGCAAAAAATTTTCCCCCAACAAATTCAAACATAAAGCAAAAAATTATAAAGCAACATGCTATAAATTCACTAAACAGTTTCAGCCCGAATAGAAGCTTGGTAGTAGTTTGGATTGTTGTGGAGCGGAATAGTTTTTATAGAAATATTTTTGAAGCCAATTTTTTGTAAAATATCATTGAGATGTTGAGGAGTTATGGCACCATGCAGGCACGCACAATAGGCCTGCATATCGTTTTGATTTGTGGGTGTGTGGCATAGGATATCGGAAATGGCGATTCTTCTATTTGGCTTGAGGATGCGGAAAATTTCGGTGTAAACACGTTCTTTGTCTGGAGCCAAGTTAATGACGCAGTTGGAAATAACCAAATCGATACTTTGGCTTGTAAGGGGGATATTTTCCATATATCCTTGTACAAATTCGATATTTTTCAGGTTGTATTGACTGCTGTTTTTCTTTGCTCTCACAAGCATTTCAGAAAGCATATCAATACCGATAACATGCCCATTTTCCCCGACGGATTGGGCTGCCAATATGCAATCGTAACCGCAACCGCACCCCAAATCTAAAACCGTTTCACCTTGTTTGAAGGTTGCAATTTCTGCCATGTTTCCACACCCTAAGAAATAGTTTGTGGCCGTGCGGGGTTGAAGCTGTTCAAGATTTTTTGGAATAGATTTTGAAGGATCGCTTGCTTTAGATTTTGCATGGTTTATGATTGTTTGTGGTTCACAATAGCCAAAATCTTTTAATATAAGAAGATTACGGTATCTTTTTTGTATTTCTTCGTAAAATTTTTGTTGTTCTTGCGAGGGTGTTGTCATATTTTTATAATGGGGCAGAGGTGATAATCAATGTTTGTAACGATATTTTGTTCTTGTTTTGTTGTGATGATATTAAGACAAGCGTAATCTTGTGGAATGTTTTGGATGTCTTTGAGGTGTATCTTTTGCAGATTTGCCAAAATAACTCTGTTTACCGCTTGATGGGCTATAATCAGAATGTTTTCTTTGTTATGTTTTTTGAGAAGGGATAAAAATAAAGGGAAAACTCTGTCAGAAAGATTTGTGAAGCTTTCTCCATTGGGTGGTGCTACACAATCAAGGTTTTTTCCACGTAATGCCCAAAGATCTGCGTATTTGCTTTTTATATGTGTTTTTTCTTGTCCTTCCCAATCTCCTAAGTGGATTTCGTTAAAAGCATTTTTTTTGATGATGGGCGTATGTGGTTTGATGATGTGGGCACATTCTACAGTACGTGTCAGTTGACTGCTATATACAGCGTGAAAGACTGTGTTTTGTAGCTTGTTATGCCAAAAACCAGCTTGCGCACACCCAAGGTCAGAGAGAGGAAAGTCAAGACTTCCAATCATTTTACCTTGGCTTTTTATATGTGGGTGACGCATTAAATATATCATATGTATCTGGGGTATGTTTCCAAAATAGTCTTTATAATGTTTAATAGTTAGAAAAAATACATATATTTCAGTTTGTAAACAGTCTGCTTATTATGGGGACTTGGTCAGATTGTTCATAGGTTACAAAAAGAACTTTTATGTATAGTTAGTCAAGCTTTAGTTGATAACGTGTTATTATTAAAAAGTTTTGTGGGGGAGAGCTCGAGAGGGGGAACTTTTGGTTCAAAAGTTTCCTCTCTAGAAAAAATAATTAAGAAACACACCCCAGTTCAGCTTATGGAATGTTCATAGCCTTGTGGTTTTGGAATGTGTGGAACAATTCTAAAAATTCTTGTTCATAAACATGATTTGTTTGAGTTTCCACACAAAGGTAGGCGTCGCCATGAAGTTTCGCATTTGCGCAAAGGTCGTCAAAATAAGCTTTTACGGCTATAGCGACTTGTTCGCGCGTATCGATGGCGGCCAAGGCCTTTTCATTATCAATAAATTTTTGTCTGATATAAATATGCCGTTGTTCAAGGGTGACATGTATGTCAGAAGTGTAAAACTTGTCCGCCAAAAACACACAAACAGAAGGGAAGAGGTAGTCTATATTTTGGGCTAATTCTCCCACTTCTATAGAGTGAAGCTTCTCTTCTTTGAGGTAAACTTGAATGGCGTGTAAAACTTCGGTGGGAAGATTTGTATGCGAGGCGACGATGGACGCCAACATATCAAAACCTAGATTATTTAAATATTCTCCGCCCACGAGAGCGTGCTTTTTTTGTGTTCGACAAATATCATGTAAAAGACCACCGTTTAGGCAATTTTTTAAACTAAAATTAAGCTTTAGTGCTTTTTGTAGCGCAATTCCTATCCTTAAAGATCCAAGAGCCACCTTACAACAATGCGACTTTGTGTACTTAGGGAGGTTAGCGTTTAATAAAATATGAAAACATTCTGAAATACTCGGATTTTTTCTGTTTTGAGTAGATGCTAAAAAATCCAAAGCATTTTGATAGTCGCTTGGGGTGTCGATATCGCAAACGATACCCATGTCTGTTATGGGTAAAAAGTAAAGTTCTTGTGTATCGACTGTATCGATAGCGTGAACTGTTTTTGTAGTGTTTAATGTTTCCAAGACGGGAGCGGTGGCGTTTGGAAGTCTTGGGTTTTTTCCTTGGAGAAAAAGATCTTTATCTTCCTCTTGTAGTAGAGATGCAAAATATCCGCGCAAACCGCGCAAACCGCGCAAACCTTTTGAATTTGTTGAGGAGCTTTCTTTCTTATAGTAGTGAAGGATGGGATTAAAATGTTTTTTGTACAAAAGAGGAGGGTGTCCACAACTATCTAAAAAAGTGGGAATAATAACGCTTGTTTGCTTGTTTTTTGCTTCTTTTCTGTGCTTGAGTATGGTTTTTAGACTGCTCGCTTTTACAAGAGCCGCGTCCACAGGCATTAAAAACGTGGCTTCAATGGATGGTTTGAGTGCAGAAATTCCGGCTACAACAGAACTGAACATCCCTGTTTCATAATCAGCATTATAAACAAGTTCACAATCCAAATGGGAAATGCAGGAGGCTAAATCTTTTTCTTTGTGCCCAAGCACCACATAGATATGATGAATTTTAGCCTTTTTAAAGGTTTGGATGACCTTTTCAAGCATGCTCGGATAGTTACCAAAACTCAATAATCCTTTGTGCGTGTCTTGCATGCGTGAAGAAAAACCGGCGCAAAGAATAATGCCTGCAATATGTTTTGCCATAATTTCCCCTTGTATTTACTCAAATTTAAGAGCTTTTCATAATTACAAACTTAGTTACATTTTTCGTTGATTTATGAAAAAAGATCATAAAAAACATACTGGCAATTATATAGAGAAAGGCTTAGAAATCATTTATTTCGAGAACACTATATAATTTTCCTTCTTGACCCTCAATAGATAAACATACGGTTTTTCAGGAAGGGGGAGGGTTTGGGAGGGGGAAAACTCATTTTTGCCTCAA
>CAYJHY010000042.1:0-12388 GCA_964369875.1 uncultured Mailhella sp. | reverse complement strand
AAGCTTCTGCAAGTTCCAATTGCTCTTCTTGATAAAAAAGATTGCTGACGTGAATGAGTTTCGTCGCTTGAGCGGCGATAACGTCGGCAATTTCTTGGTTACAATGTCCGAGGGAAGTAACGGCTATGCCTGTAAGAAGGTCGATATATTCCTTACCGTCGGCATCCCACATGCGAGAATAATGTGCCTTTTCCACACTTAAAGGATAACGGCCATAGGTACGACAAAGTACCGTTTCTTCTTTTGCCTTCCATTCATCAAAACGAGACATAGTAACCTCACTATCAATTTTTTTGTTGCACTTTTCGCTTGGGGGAAGAAAAATTTTTAGAAAAAACTTTTCTTCCCCCAAACCCCCATCTTTCAAAAAACTTTAAATTAGAGCATATCCAGTAAATACTAAGCTGATAAACTCATGGATATGCTCTAATAGAGTCTTTTTGTGTAAAACTTTAATTTTTATATATCATTCTAAATAAGCAGTCTATGATTTAAATTAATCCTACATATTTAAAATTTTTTGAAGGGGTGCGGGGGAAATTTTTTTATAAAAAAGTTTTCCCCGCATTCTTCCCTCTTATAATTTATCCGTTCAAAGTCTCTTTGAAGGCTTCAACCATAAGCTTTACATTTTGGCTGAGCAAATCTTCTGCGCCGTTGACAACGCTAAGCTCTGCATCTTCGCCGTACGCACCGACTTGACCGATTTTGAAACAATCTCCTGTGTCTTTACCTGCAAAAAGTTTTTCAAATTTCTCGGTATTTTCAGGGCGAACGGTCACAAGCAAACGGCTTGGGGATTCGCTGTACATGATTTCAAAAGGAGTGAGGCTTTCAGCGGTTTTCACTTTGCTGATATCCACAGCGGCGCCACGTCTGCCACCTATGCACATTTCAGCAAGGGCAACTCCGAGACCACCGTCTGACAAGTCGTGACAAGCGGTAACGAGTTTTTCTTGCATGGCTTTATGGAGCATGCGGTAACGGTTGGGAGCGATAAAGGAATCCACCATGGGAACGCGTCCGCCTTTGATGCCGAGTTCTGAAAATGCTTCGGAACCACCCATTTCTCTTTTGGTACAACCGAGTAAATAAATGCTGTCACCTTCATTTTTGAAGTCACTGGTCACAGCCAAGTTTACATTGTCAATGGTGGCGATAACGCTAAAGAGTACGGTTGGGGGGATGGAAATTTTCTTGCCGTCTCCCATGTAATCGTTTTTCATGGAGTCTTTGCCTGAAATACAAGGCACACCGTAATCCATGCAGAATTTACCGAGGGCTTGGCTTGCACGCACTAGTTGAGCGAGTTTATATTCACCATCGGGGGTTTTTTCGGATTGCACAGGGTCACACCAGCAGAAGTTATCGCAACCTGCCATGTGATCGGGGTTTGCACCCACGGCCACGGCGTTTCTGATAGCCTCGTCAAGGGCGTTGGCCATCATCCAGTAGCAGTCATAGTCACTGAATTTGGGGCAAATACCGTGAGAGAGTACAATACCTTTTTCATCATCAAGCACAGGGCGAAGCACTGCGGCATCGGCGGGACCGTCTTGTTTGATACCCACAAGAGGTTTTACCACACTGCCACCTTTAACTTCATGGTCGTACTGGCGAATAATATATTCTTTGGAACAAATATTCAAACGGCCGAGCATTTTGAGCAAGAAGGCTTTTTTATCTTCGACATCGGGCATAAGCACGGGATTTTCCAAGTCCATTTGCGGAGCTGTCCAAGTGGCTTTAAGTTGCATTTGAGGAAGACCTTTATGCATAAATTCCATAGGAAGAGCCGCTACGGTTTTTTTGCCGTAGGTAATGTGGAAAACGCCTGAGCTTGTGAATTTACCGAGAGCAGAAGCTTCAACATCCATATGCTTTGCAAGGGCAAGAAACTCTTTAAGTTTTGTTTGCGGTACAGCCAAAGTCATACGCTCTTGGGCTTCGGAAAGAAGAATTTCCCAAGGTTGCAAGCCATCGTATTTCAAAGGCGCACGGCTCAAGTCCATTTCACAACCGCCTGTAGCCTCAGACATTTCCCCAACAGAGGAAGAAAGACCGCCTGCACCGTTGTCGGTGATTGCGTTATAAAGACCGAGGTCACGAGCTTTTATGATGAAATCATAGAGTTTTCTTTGGGTAATGGGGTCACCGATTTGAACAGCGGTAGCTGGGCTTCCTTCGTGAAGTTCTTCGGAAGAGAAGGTTGCGCCGTGGATGCCGTCTTTACCGATGCGACCGCCTGCCATAACAATGGCATCGCCCACTTGAGGAGCTTTTTCATGGCCCGGTTTACCGTGGAGTTCGCGAGGCATAAGGCCGACGGTTCCGCAATAAACAAGGGGTTTACCAAGGAAGCGTTCGTCAAACACCAAAGAACCGTTTACGGTTGGCACGCCTGATTTATTACCGCCGTCTTCCACACCGCGACGCACGCCTTCCATGACTCTGCGAGGATGCAAGAGGCGTTCGGGAATGTGGTCGTCGTGGAAAGGAGAAGCGAAGCAAAATACGTCGGTATTACAAATAAGTTCTGCGCCCATACCTGTTCCCATAGGGTCACGGTTAACCCCTACAATCCCTGTAAGCGCACCGCCGTAAGGGTCGAGAGCGGAAGGGCTGTTATGAGTTTCCACTTTAATGCAGATATCATAATCATCATTAAAGGAGATAACCCCTGCGTTATCGCTAAACACGGAACGGCAGAAATCACTTGAGCCCATGCGTTTACGAAACGCGGCTGTGGGACGTTGGATATAGGTTTTATAGATACTGTCCACAATTTCGGTTTCGCCTGTGGTGGTATCGGTATATTCGATTTTGGAAGCAAAGATTTTATGTTTGCAGTGTTCTGACCAAGTTTGCGCCAAAACTTCCACTTCCGCATCGGTGGGATCTTGTCCGAGACCATACATTTCACGAATTTTTTGACATTCTTCGCTTTTGTAGTAATTTTTTATAACCTGCATTTCTTCCAAGCTGAGAGCAAGGGTGTTTTTACGGCTATAGTCCATAAGCTCTTCATCGGTCATGCTTGTAACGGGGATAGTGTTCACAGTATCGTGTGCCTGTCCCGTTACTTTGGAAGCTTGGGCTTCAAAGCCTGCTTCTTTAGCCCATTCCGCTTTGGTTTTAATTCTTAAGCGCTCGATAAGTTCGTTGGCCAAAAGATCTTTACCGATACGCTCGGCTTGTTCTTTGGTAATGTCGCCCCATAAGTGAAATTGCTTTGCGGTGTAAATATTCATGCTTTCACGGCTTTTTTTCAAAACCATGCAAGCGGTATTTCTGGCGGTTTGCCCTTCGTTATCGGTAACGCCGGGACGGAAACTCACTTCAAGAATAAAGTCCGCATCGGAAGCAGAGGCATTGTAAGAGGCGCTTTGCAATACAGGATCATGAAGCACGGCTTTATCAAGTAGGATAGAGGCCTCTTCCTGATTAACACCGTCTAAAGTCAGAATTTTCGCCATGCGAACATTGCGAACCGTATAGGCAAAAGCATCTTTAATTTGGTCGGCAACCCTATGCCCCACCGGATCTTGTTGATTAGCTTGTACGTTGATTTCCAATCTGAAAAGACTCATGGTATAATCCTGTTTTCCCTACTGTTCCAAGGGAATGTTTGTGCCCGAAGGCTATTTTTTACGTGTGGCCACATATCCCAAAGCCTGCAAAAGCAAGGCGCTGTAATCATTATTATAAGAGAGCATAGCCAGTTTGGCTGTCCCTAAATATAAGTTGGCAATTTGTTTGGTATTTTGTGGATACTGCTTGTCTATAATAGCTTGTGTGATTACCTTTAGCTCGTCTTCACTAAAATCATCACTTCCCTGTTCACCAATTGCCTGACTTTCAAAAACAGGCGTGGGAGCAGTGGCAAATTTTCTGATAAAATCGTCTTTTTCTTGCCCTGTAAGGTCTTTGGCATACATAAAAATAGGAGGAGTACATTTTCTTTCACGTAAATCTCCGCCTGAGGGCTTGCCCGTTTCGCTTTCGGGAGCAAAGTCAAGAGCATCATCCACAATTTGGAACGCCATACCAAGATTATGACCAAAGTCTGCCATATGCTTTCTGTCTTCTAAGGAAGCTCCCGCAAGTATGGCGCCTATTTCACAGGCCGCACGGATAATCCAAGCGGTTTTTCCTTCGATAACATCATAATAGGCTTCAAGGTTTGGCAAAATTTTTCCGACGAGGCTTATTTCTTCAATTTCACCGCTGGAAGTGTGCAAAAGAGCAGAAGAAATACTTTCCATAAGCTCGGGTTTGTTGTGCTTTATGGCGATTTGCGCCATCAATCTATTACCCGCCGCAAGGAGCGCATCCCCTGCCAAAAGACAAGGACGGATGCCGTACTTTATATGCACAGAAACCTGTCCGCGTCTTGAATCGGCATTATCGAGCACATCATCATGAAGCAAACTGGCTACATGAAACATTTCAAGCACAATGGCGGCATCGTAAAAATCTGAAAACGTTTCGGTTATATCCTCTTTAAAGAGTCTACCGCAAAGAACGGTCAAGATGGGGCGTAAACGCTTCCCGCCTGACAACAAGGCATAACGCGCTATTTCTTGCACTGCATGAGGCAAAGTTTCGATAACCCTTAGAAGTGCCTCGCTAATGGGCTGCTGTTCCGTTTCTATGAATCTTGCAAATGCTTTCATTATTTTGCCTGTAATGTTGAGATGTTACCGATATGCCATTTCTTTTTCAAGAAAAAAACAGTAGAAACTGTCCACGTTAACCTTTAATAAAACATCCTATATCACAAAAGACAAAAGCAAGCAAGTCTTTAGCATGGCATGTGAGTTTGATTTCACGTTATTTTAATTGATTACTTTTGAGAGGGGGAAAACCCCTTTTGTGAACAAAAGGGAGTTTTCCCCCTCTCAAACTCTCCCCCTTTCCTCAAAAAACTTTAATAGGGAGATGTTAAACTCAATAAAAACATGTTTCTTATTATATCACACTTTTAGGTTTATGGTAAATTGGAATTACGTGCCAGAGGTTCAGCTTAGTACTTATTGGATATACTTCAATAAATCTTGAGAGCTTTTAAAATAGGCATTTTTTCTTCAAGTTCCTCAGCTATTTCCAGAAGTACAGTATATGCTTCCTCATACGATACTCGTTCTCCTTTCACAAAAAAATCTTTCTCTTGTTGTTTATAAATATCTACAATATGGCTGATATATGCGGAAGGAGCTTCATGTCCTTGCGCTTTTGCAAGCAGCATTGTTTGTTCCATACTGCTAAGCGGATAACCTGTACCGGTCACAGGAGAAGCTAAATACTGACAAGAGTTTCCATCATTTTTTCCACAAAAATACATATTAAGTGAAAGCACTTGATTTTCAATTTTTTCAGAAACTACTTGCGCCGGATTTATGACTTCTCCGGCAATAAGCACTGTTATTACTTCAATAAGTATCTCAATCTGCTGATAGGGATCGACATTGCATATTTCAGAAAAAGCTTTAGGCCTATAATCTTCCAAAGCTAAAAATTCCACAAGGGGTTCATAGAATTTTTTGGAACATTCCATATCCCCACTCAGTCCTTTGACCGTGTAAGCAAATTTTTCTTTCGGCACCAACATCACAAAGAAAACTTCCTTCATTTTTTCTAAAAAACTTTGATTGTCTAAACGAAGATTTCCTTTGGTAAAAATATCAGATCGAAACTGAGTATTATTGGCATAATCACGCAAAGTCTCCCTTGTTTCCACATCAGGTGCTTCACCGAGCAACTTACGCACATCCTCAGCCAAGGTAAAAGTAAGCGCTGTCAAAGACCTTGCACTACCTACAAAGCGACATTTCGCTTTTGCCAAAGCCTCAGAAACTTCTCTAAAATAAAAGCTCTTCCAATCCTCATTCATATATTCATGAACAAGGTAAGCAGGATCTTTTGTGTCAAGCTGATCAAAAAGTTGCACCACACTGGGGTGCCAAAAAAAATACTGACTACCATTTTCTCGCATTACTTTAAGTGTAGCATAAGCTTTTGATAATTTAGATACACTTGGCAAATTTGAGGCGAAATTCTTTTTTGAACAGTACGTAAAAAAATCACGAACAGGCTGAAAACTCGCAAAGCCCGGTAATGCGTTATAGCTGACATAGACTATTCCGCCCACTTTCAAAGAACAGGAAATGATTGAAAGAATATGATCCCTGTTTTCATCATTAATCCATGACCAAATCCCATGTAAGGTAATAAAGTCAAAGCTTGGCAAAAGGCCATTTTTAGCTTTTTGCGCAAGCTCTTCAAAACTATCGTTTAAAATGTTAGCGTTAACCCCGGCGGCATTTATCATTTTTTGAGCAGTAATCGTATGTTCAGGAATAAAATCAGTTCCCCAAAATTCTCCCTCATGACTTGCCGCATGAACAGCCAAGGAAAAGCCTTGCCCATAACCAAGCTCGAGATAGCGTAATGGCTCCCCCTTTTTTTGTGAAATATCTTGTTTATGTAACAATTTTATGGTATTCAAAAAGGTTGGACTAAGCTCTCTATAAACTCCGGCAACATAGGGAATATCGGCAACATATCCATCAAAGCTTTGTTTCTCTGTACTCATTATTTTTCCTTTGATCAATTTTATGTTCATACTCTTGACGTTAACACATTACTTATCGGGAATAAAATACAAATCTTAAGAGTAAACCTCCAAAATCGCTATATAAGCATAAGCCTTATGTTATCTAACATACTAAAATATAACAAAATAAAATAAATACAGTTACCGATGTGATACTTTTTTTATTTTTTAATCATACAAACCTAAAGTTTTTCGAAAAAATACCGATATGACAGTTACCAAACTTAAAACCTATTCAGGAGGGTATATTTATGTCAAGTGGTATTTCAAGTGCAAGCAACAGCTTGGCCGCCGAGCTTTTGCTTAATAAAATTCAAAACGGACAAGTAAGCACCGACTCCGGTAAAACTGTTTCTGCCGGATCCCGTGTAACATCAACAGCTTTAAACTTAGATGCTGCCCAAGCTGCGGCTTTCGTTCCTGCGGTCGAGGAAGGCGCCACCTTGGCTGAGGTAAACCAAAGCAAAATTACCGCCGCCAGAGATGCGGTTACCACATTAATGGGTAGTATTCAATCAACAACCGACCCTGTGGCACTTAAAGCTTTGGGAGCAGAACTTACAACGTTGATTTCCGACACCGGCATGGCAGGCAAGAACCTTAAAGACGCTGCCGTCGCAACCACAGCTCAAATCGGACTCGATGGTGGAACTGTTAACATAAACGCTAACGAAACGAACCTCTCAACAACAGCGCTTACTACAGCCGTAGGTAAACTTACTGCGTTGACCGCGGCCAGTACGGACGCTGACATACAAACAGCACTGACAGGTCTTTCAACCGCTGCTGAAACCTTCTTCCAAAACCTTATTGCAGAAGAAGCAGTTCTTGGCCAAAAAGCACAAACATTGTCAAGCCGTAGTGTTCTTCTTAATGATTTGGCATCCACTTACTCTGACGGTGCCAGCAACCAAGTATTACAGGGAGCCGGCGGAGCTAGCGACCTTCTTAACAACGTGCTTGGCTAAATCGTAACAAGTTTGAACAATTTGATTTAACTTTGTTACTGGAGTAAACCATGGATATGACAAGTCTCCTTTCGCAGGTTATGGAAAGCCGTATTGCGAGTATGATGTATAGCGAACTGAGCGCCAATGAAAGAGTGGTTCGTGACGCGCCGTATTCCACAAGGCTCGCGTTTGATTCACGTATGCGAAGCGATGCTAGTCAGTTAAATCAATCTTCACAAAATATGCTTGATGCCGCAAACATGGTGACGGCCGCTCAGTCGGGCGTCACCGGCATCAAGAATCAAATGATTGAAATGTTTGACATTGTACAAAACATGGTTGTGAAAGATAATTTAACCGCAGAAGAATACAACAACTATTCCCAAATGTTGCAAAACCAAATTGATGTCATGACCAATACGGCTAATGGCACCACCTTTAACGGTATGTCCCTTTTAAACGGTACTGCCGGCATGAAAGGTGACGGAACCGTAGTTTTGCAAGCGGGCGGACTTCCTATGGATCAGGTGTTTTTCAACTTATTAAATACCGATCTTGGAACCGAAGTTGTTGGGGTTGACGGAAGCATGAATCTATCGGCATTATCTGATAAGATTAATATCACCTCCGTTGATGAAGCCATAGCGTTTTCCGACGCTTTGGAAGGTTATATCACTCGTTTGGGCTCAATGGAGTCAGACTATTCTTTTGACATCAAATCGCTAAACAGCTTATCAACACTTTACCAAGGCCAAGCCGACACCTTTGAAAATACTATACAGTATCGCGAAGAAGGTAATGGTTCAAATTCTGCAAGCTCTGAGATTATAAGCTCTTACATGCAAGAATTGTTAGCCGGAAGTGGAAATGGAAGCATTTTTTCCGGAAACGGCTAAGGCTTACTGCCTACTTTAGCAGGAAAATAAAAAGAGTACGCTTATGATGAACGCACATTCAACACTAATGGGAAGAAATAATTCCTACGGGGAAGTCAAGAACATTTTGTCAAGACTTCCGCTTTATTCGGTGCGTCCAAGTATAAATGAGTACCATAAACAGCTTGTTGAGTCTCGAAGCATTATGTATCACCAGCAAAGTTTGCGTTTGCTCTCTAAAGAAGAGCTTGCCGATCCTGTGGCTAAACGTGACCTTGTGGTGAAAAAAGTTGCGAGAGAACTATGGACTAACTTTTGTGTACGTGGACAAAAAACTCCCAGTCTTGACTTTCTTCATGAGCGCCTCAAAGATGAATTTGGACGAGATTTGGAATTTTTTTACAGACCCGGCAGTATCGAACTTATTATGATGCGACAAACCGAAGGGGAATTAAAACCCATCGACCGTATTGAACAGCTTGATATTATAAACAAAGCTTGGGAATTAGCTCAAGAAGTTGTCGGTTCTTACACCACATAACTTGACTGTGGGGAGAGCAACTCTTCCCACAGTTCTTTTAGTAGTTTTCAACACAAAAAAATACATACAAACACACAGTTGATCAAAAACAGTTTATTTCAAACGTACATCTTGACATTTTATATAAAAATACCTATCTTAAATCTATGGAAGAATTTTTATACGATATAAAATAGACTTTATGTATGTTTCTGTAATATGTAACCGACACCCTTGTTTTTTTATTTCTTTGGTTTATGTATGTTTGACTATGTTGTATAATCGCGTTGTTCCAATAATAGAGAAATACACTTTTTATTCATCATAATCTCAAAAGATTATGACAAATTTTCCGTTAGAAGTCTTAGTTTTTCTGCATAAAAAGATCATTTCGAGCCCTTTTTCTTTCCCAATTCGTTATTTTCAAAGTTTTTTTACTTGTTTTTATTTTTAATACAGTTATGCCCATGAAAACTTTATGTGAGCACGCGTAGGTTTTTACGCCTATTTTTTTTACATTTTATTTTTTTTCATATGTTTCGTAAAAAAAACTTTACTTTCGAAATTAAAGCAATTATACTAACTAAGAAGTTAAGAACTCTTTTTATACACAATTCTTAGGGTGTAATAAGAATTGAAATAAATAAGAATTTAAACTTCTAATGGTTTTACTGTAGAAACTTATAACGACATTTTAGGAGTTCCAAAATGAAAATGATTAAAGTTCTTGCACTTGTTGCTGGTCTTGTTATGGCTACCGGTTCTGCCGCTGAAGCTCGTCAAGCTATGGGCGTGCACGAAAAAATCGTAGACGGTTTTATGTATCTTGTTGACAACTCAGGTTCCATGATGATGGACCACAAATCAACCGGCGTACAAAAAATCGAAATGGCTAAAAGAATCATCAGCAAAATTGATTCCAATGTGCCTGCTCTCGATTATCAAGCAGCTCTGAACCTCTTCTCTCCTAACGCTTCTGTAGTTGCACCTACTACATTTGACGAAGGAATGTTTGACAATGCCGTACAAGCTATGGGTAACAATGCAAAAATTTACGGACGTCTTACCACTTTCCAAAAAAGCTTTAACGAAATGGCTTCTATGATTGGCAATATGTCCGGTTCTAAAGCTGTATTTCTTATCTCTGACGGTATGGAAAACATTGGCGTAAACCCTGCTCAAGCAGCACAAGCTCTTTATGCAGCTAACCCTAACATGGTTCTTCATGTTATTTCTGTTGCCGACAGCGCAAAAGGAATGGCTAACTTGAAAGCTGTTGCAGCGCTCAACGAAAATTCTCTTTACGTTGACGGTCGCAACCTCATCTATTCTGATGATGCAGCGAAAAAAGTTGTAAGCACAGCTCTTTATGAAACAACCATCCCAAGCCAAATGGTTACCAGCATGCACGCGGTTCTCTTCCGTACTGCTAAATACGACATTATGCCTAAATACGCTAAACTTCTTGACGGTATGATTGAAGTAATGGTAACTCGTCCTGAGCTTAAAATCTACGTAGAAGGCTTTGCCGATATTACCGGTGGCGCCGACTATAACCTTACCCTTTCACAAAACCGTGTGAAAGCCGTTGCCGATTACCTCGTAAACGGTGGTGTAAAACCTGAACAAATCATAGGCAAAGGCCTTGGTGAACTTGATTATTACCCAACTCACCAACTCGACCGTCGTGTTGACATTATGATCGTTTGGGAATAATTGATTTTCTGATCTGAATAAAAGAGGTGGCGTTTGCCGCCTCTTTTTTTTGTCAAATTAAGTGATTTTTGTTATTGATATAGAAATAAAAACACATCATTCCAATTTTCTTTACACCCAACAGTATGGTATAATAAAACTTTCAATTATTTAAAGTTTACCCTCTCATTATTAAAGTTTTTTTTGGAAAAGGGTGAGGGTTTACCTATAGAGAGGTCGAAAAAACCCCTTTTGTTCACAAAAAAGGTTTTTCCCTTCCCAAGAATAAACAAATCAGAATGACGTGAAATAAAAAACTACTAAGCTATAAAAGCCTTTGACTTTTCGGTAGGTTTTAGACTACACTTTGTGTGTAATTTATTTCCAACCTTTTCCGCTGTTACGCAAAGGATTTCGCTTATGTCTCTCATTCATAGAAAAAACGCCATACGAGCCCTTAATCTTGAAGAACGTGATACGCCGGAACTGTATAGAGACGCTTTTCCCTATACAAAAATCGGCCGTGTGGAGTTTGATGGCAGTATACTCGCCCCACGCATGGCAGAACCATGCTTTATTACCGACACAACATTTCGTGACGGCCAGCAGGCTCGTCCCCCATATACCATCCAACAAATAGCCAGAATGTATGATTTACTTCATAAACTTGGCGGTAAAAGCGGCCTTATCCAAGCCACAGAATTCTTTATGTATTCCCAAAAAGATCGTAAAGCCATTGAAACGTGTCGCGCAAGAGGCTACCGTTTTCCAAGAATTACAGGATGGATTAGGGCAAACATCGATGATTTGAAAATTGCAAAAGATATGGAATTTGATGAAGTAGGCATGCTTACTTCTGTTTCCGATTATCATATATATTTAAAACTCGGAAAAACCCGTCAGCAAGCCATGGATGATTACCTAAAAATGATCGCTCAGGCTCTTGAATGGGGCATTGTTCCTCGTTGCCACTTTGAAGACTTGACAAGAGCAGACATTTACGGCTTCTGCCTACCCTTTGCCTCACGCCTCATGGAGCTTGCCAAACAAGCCGCCATGCCTGTAAAAATTCGCCTTTGCGATACCATGGGCTTTGGTGTTCCCTATCCGGGTGCAAGTTTACCTCGTTCCGTGCAAGGCATTGTCCGCGCTTTTACCGAAGAAGCAGGCGTTCCCGGTGAGTGGCTTGAGTGGCACGGGCACAACGATTTCCATAAAGTTCTTGTGAACGGTGTGACCGCATGGCTTCATGGTTGCAGTGCGGTTAACGGTACTTTGCTTGGTTTTGGCGAAAGAACAGGCAACCCGCCCCTTGAAGCCTTGGTTGTAGAGTACATTTCCTTGACGGGTCAAGACGACGCGGCGGACACCACGGTTATTTCCGAAATCGCTCACTTCTTTGAAAAAGAGCTTGGTTACAACATTCCCCCCAACTATCCTTTTGTAGGGGCAGAATTTAACGCCACCAGTGCCGGTGTACACGTTGACGGCCTCGCCAAAAACGAAGAAATTTATAATATTTTTGACACAAAAGCCATCTTAGGGCGTCCCGTTCCTATCATTATCACCGATAAATCAGGGCGTGCAGGCGTTGCCTACTGGATTAACCATAACTTCAAATTGGAAGAAGACGCCAAGGTTACCAAAGCGCATCCTGCCGTCGGGCAAATGTATAATGTCATTATGAAAAGCTACGAATCAGGCAGAAGCATTTCCTACTCAACGAAGGAAA
>CAYJHY010000041.1:0-12413 GCA_964369875.1 uncultured Mailhella sp. | reverse complement strand
AAATGGAAATGCCGCCTACTACCCCCAAGTGAGGGTTTAAGGTGTTCTTGGCCAAAACAGTTCCATTTTCAACGCCGAGACAAAAACGCCAAACCTTTCCTTGAGTGGGTTCAGCACGTTGTCCCATGCCTACTCTTTCAAGATTTTTGCGTATCATTTCGCGAGGGCCTGTGTTTATGGCCCAGTGTCCTTGTTCGCAATCAAGGCCTATGCGTGTGCTGAGGCCAATTCCCTCAATGGCGTGGATAATAAATGTATCTTGACCGATGGTCAGACAATAATCTTCGTTTGCCATATCTGAAAGAGAAGCCTCTTCAAGATAGCCATATAAAATCGCTTCATGGGTACAATCGGGGTCGTCACCACCATCTTTTCGGATACGAAAAAGGGGCGAAGGTGTTTTTTGTAAACCCAGATAGGCATGCTCTTGTAAAGGCTCAAGTAAAGGCAAAGTCATAAGAACATCGTCTAAAAAAAGAAGTTCTACTTTTTCCAAAAGTTGTCTATTCTGATGATAGGTGTAGGCAGTTACAGCCAAAGCCGTTGCGCAAGCACCTGTGGAATAACCGAAGCGTAGTTCTTTTTTTTCTTCTTTGCTCATAGGTGACACTTTAAAGGATGTTTTCCATGATGGCGTGGAGAGTGGTAACAGCTAAAGCGCTTCCGCCGCGACGTCCTTCAAGTACTACTTGAGGGATTTCGCATTTAGCAAGTAATTCCTTTGATTCTACAACATTCACAAAGCCTACGGGCATCCCGATAACAAGGGCAGGTTTCACATTTTCTTCAAGTACATATTGAGCAAATCTTGCCAAAGCAAGGGGGGCGTTACCGATAAGGACAATGGCGCCGTCAAGCTTTGGGCGTGCTTTTTCTGCACTGCAAAGAGCACGGGTGCGACCTTCTTTTTTGGCTTGTTCGATAACATCCGGATCGCTGATACCACAAATAAGGGACTGTTCGTTGTAAGCAGGATTGATTTTTTTGAGTTTATCCATAGAAAGGCCGGAGCGAATCATTTTAGAGTCACAAATGATGGGGGCGGCATTTCTCATGGCCTCTATGCCACTTTCGATGGGATTGTGGCGAAATTTCAAAGTATCGGCAATGTGCATGTCTGCGGTGGTGTGAATAAGGCGTCTTGCAACGCGCCACTCAGGTTCGGGAAGGGTAGCCAGAGCTGTATTTTGGATTTCTTGCTCAATGGCTTTGAAGCTTTCGCTTTCAATTTCCGTACCGTTAAGGCTCCAACGAATGGCATTCATTTCTTTACTATAGTCAGACATGTTCACTCCCATAAATTCAGTTTTCTCTGAAAGAAAATGTTGTAATGCGAATAAGTATAAAGTTTTGTCATAAGGTTCTTTGGGTAAACAGTGAAATTTACCCAAAGAACTTTGAGAGTAAAATTTATATTACTAATTGTTAGTTTTTAACCATAACCAAGGAGAAATAGGCTTCGGGGCGTTTTGCGATTTCGTCGATGGAATCAAGAACCACTTCGCTTTCCATGGCCAACTCTTCACCATAAATAATTTTCTTTACTTCACCTTTGGCTTGCTCTTTTTTCAAGAGTTCCAAAAGTGCTTTACGGCTACGATAGGTTTTTAATAAAATAGTGGTGCTATTTTTAGGAAATTCAATGTTTTCCACGTCTTCGCTTTTGAAAGAGGGAATAACACGAAGCATTTCTCTGTTTTCAACCAAGGGGGTTTTGGCTTTGGCGGCGAGGGTTGCAAAGGAGGTAATGCCGGGCACAATTTCCAAGTCAAGTTCAGGATATTTTTTCATAATCCTTTCAAGAACATAGGTAAAAGTACTATAAGTGCAAGGATCTCCGAGAGTAGCAAAAGCACAATTTTTACCTTCTTCCAAAGCTTTGATAACGATTTCTGCATTGGTATCAATTTGTGCTTGGCGTTGGTTGTCATCTCTTGACATGCTAAAGGTGAGCATCTGAATCGGTGCAGAGGGTTCAAGAGATTCCACTACTTGTTTTGAAACGCTATCTGTAACATTTTTAGAAATAACTGTAAAAATAACATCAGCGGAACGGAAAACGTCAACAGCTCTCAAGGTCAAATATTGAGGGTCTCCGGGACCAATTCCTACACCAAATAATTTACCTAGTTTCATACCGTTAGCCTTATAATGGTTAGTGTGTAAAATTTATTTTATCGCTATAGTTTATAATTTGATAAAATATGCATTGCGGTTTAAAAAAATAAACCACGATAAAACAGACGCTATCGTGGATATACATAAAATATGTAACGGGTGAAAAGTAAAAGCAGGCAGTATCATAAAATCAAGTTAGTCTCTTTCTAAATTAATCTGATATTGCTTTGAATTTTTTATAAAAATGTTGAAAATAATCATAAAAAATAACAAAATAGACAATGAACTCATAAGAACAAAATCTTGCAACACTCTCCACCGCCTAAATCCACGTAGGCAAGTTTTGATTTGGGAAAAATATTCCCAAATATGTAGGCTGGTTTACCGGCTCAAGTGTCACCCCAATCCACACCTTCCCATGCAATAAACACAGTGGCTTTGTGGTTAGTCTTCTTTCACGGCTGCGGGTCAGCTTTTGTACTTCTCATTTACCCTAAAGTAAGGAACCTACAACGAAAGGACAATAATAAATTTTTTCACAAAGTGCAAGATTTTTTTTAAAAAAGGATATGTATTAAGTCACTCCCTTTATAATTAACTCCGCTAATGCATACTTTATAAATCTTTACAGATATATTTAATATTGTTATATTATCTTAGATTTCAAATAATTATGGAATAAAGTTTGAATTTGATGCTTGCTTTGCTAAAATGAAAAAGGAGATTATATGAAAAAAATCAATCAAATCTATTTGTGTTGTGCACTCTGTTTTTTAGGAGTTTTTGCTTTGTTTGTAGATGAAAGTCAGGCGATGCCTAGCAATCCCGTCAATAACAATCAAGTGGTTGTGGTGCCATCTCAACTTGATTTTGATTCCACACGGAAAAAACTTTTAGACTTTCTAAGCGCAAAGGATTTACAGCTTTTTGCAGAATTTGATCATGCAAAAAATGCTAAAGATGTGGATTTAGAGCTTTTACCGACCAGTGTGTTTATTTTTGGTAACCCGACTGTAGGCACAAAACTTATGCAAAATTTTCATGGAATAGGGCTTGATTTACCTTTAAAAGTTATGCTTGTACAACAAGAAGGCGGTAAGGTAGACATTATGTATCCTAACTTAGCCCATAGTTTTGGGGCTTATGGAGTGCCTGAGGATCATCCTATTGCAGCAAAAATGCAAGGCCTTATGAAAGCTCTTGCTGATACAATCAGTAAATAAAATAATCTGATTTGCTTATTCTTAGGAGGGGGAAAACCCCTTTTGTGTTCAAAAGAGAGTTTTCCATCTTTATAAAAAGGGCACCCCCTCCCCCTTTCCTCAAAAAACTTTAATAATGGGACGGTAAATTTTAGATAAGTATGTTTTTTATTATATCATACTTCTAAGTTTAAAGAGGATTAGAATGACGTGGTATCGTGAAATATGCAGGGACGTTTTAATGGTTAAACCGTAAGTAATCAAGATAAACTGAAATCCATATTTTAAAATAAAAATCAAAATAACTCAAATTTTGCTTGCAGAATATACAAGAGAGGCGTATTTTCCTAATAAGATTAATTTTACGGTGTGTTTTTATGAAAACCACCTGTGTTTAGGAATATTTTAAAAGTTTGAAGGCAATTATGAGTAAAGCATTTGATTTTGATATTGTGACAAGCCGTCGTGGCAGCAACAGTGAGAAATGGGATAGGTATGATGCCGATATTTTACCTATGTGGGTTGCAGACAGTGATTTTCGTTCCCCACAAAAACTTATTGATGTGTTGCACGAAAGGGTTGAACACGGGCTTTTTGGTTACCCAGCGGAAGGCGATTCTTATGGTAAGGCCGCTAAATTTTGGATGGAAACCAGACATAATTGTCAAATCGAAGCCGAAACAGTGCTTTATGTAAATTCTGTTGTGCCGGCGCTTATGGATTGTGTGCACGCTTTTACAAAGGATGGGGATAAGGTTCTTATCCAAACTCCTGTGTACCCTCCTTTTTTTAGTGTTATCAAAGATGCAGACAGAGAAGTTGTTTGTAATTCTTTGGTGGAGAACAGCGGAGAATACTCAATCGATTTTGATGATTTTGCAAATAAAATTGCCGACCCTGCCGTTACAATGATGATTTTATGTAATCCTCATAATCCTGTGGGCAGAGCATGGACAGAAAGTGAGCTTTTGCGTATGGGGCAATTGTGTGTTCAACATAATGTTCTGATGATATCTGACGACATTCATCAGGATTTAGTGTTTACTCCTTTTAAATATACTCCCATTTTCAATATAAGTGAAGAAATAAAGAATAATTCGATAATATTGATAAATCCCAGTAAAACCTTTAATATTCCGGGCTTGCGCTCTGCGGCCGCCATTGCTCCCAATCTCGTTTTGCGTGAAAAGTTACAAAACTGTATGGATAAACGTAAAAGTTTAAGCCCCTCTGTGATTGGGTGTTTGGCCTTTGAAACGGTTTATTTACATTGTGGGGATTACGTGGATGCCCTTAGTGAATACCTGCAAGCAAACCGAGACCATGCACTTCAATTTATTAAAGAACATCTTCCTAAAATCCAAGTAATTAAGCCGGAAGCGACCTATTTATTGTGGCTAAATCTAAAAGAGTACGAAAAAAGTAATCCCGAACTTGAAAAACTTTTGTTGGAAGTAGGTAAAATTGCTCTTAACGATGGTCTTACTTTCGGGGAAGAAGGAAATGGTTATTTTCGTCTGAATTTTGCTTGCCCAAAAGCAACCTTGGAAGAAGGACTTATGAGACTTAAAAAGGCACTTGAAGATACTGTTTAGTTTGAGTTTATTTTTTGAGGGGAAAACCCTATTTTTGTGGTCAAAAATGAGTTTTTCCCCTCAAACTCCCCTTTCCTGAAAAACCCTATGTTTTTATCAGGTTGCTTTAGGGCATTTTCAATAGAAAATAACTATGTCAATGCTCTGAGTTAGGAAATAATACCTTATTCTTAATGCACCGATTGGAAATACGTTAAGTTATTAAACGTAATCCAAGAAATATTCTTATTTTGAAACAATCTCTAATTTAAAGTTTTTTGTGGAGAAGGGGAGGGTTTGGGAGGGGGGGAACGCCCAGCTAATATTGAGCAAAGCGAAATTTAGCGTCATTTCAAGGTTGACTCAAAAAATAGGTTCTCTCCCTCTCAATAAACGATAAAAATAAAATAATCTTCACAGCCCTTGCAAAGGTGTTTAATCTGTTTATATTTATGTCATATAAAAATTTATAAGGATTAAACACTATGTCAACAAAAGTAATGAGACAAATTATACATATAGATAATGAAAAGTGTAATGGCTGTGGGCTCTGTGTGGATGCCTGTCACGAAGGGGCGATAGCCATTATTGACGGTAAAGCACAACTTATTAGGGATGACTACTGTGATGGACTCGGTAACTGTTTACCAAGCTGTCCTACCGATGCTTTAAGCTTTGAGCAAAGGGAAACAGATGATTATAATCCCATAGCTGTTGTTAAGCACTTAGAAGCTTTAGGCAAAGAAATCCATCAAGATGTGCGTGAGCAAGTTAGAGAATACGAAGAGCAAAAGAAAATACTTAATCCGATAGGCTGTAAATCTTCAATAGCTCAAAGCCTAAAGCCCATGCAAGAAATAGTGGCTACTCATAATTTATCTGAATTTAATGACACTCAGGAAGCAAACACCCCTCGAGTTAACTCTGCACTTATGCAGTGGCCTGTGCAGTTAAAACTTGCGCCTGTGAATGCAAAGTTTTTTGAGAAAACCCCTTTGCTTATCGCGGCGGATTGCTGTGCCTATGCCTATGGCAATTTTCATCAAGACTTTATGCGTGATAAAGTAACACTTATTGGTTGTCCAAAGCTTGATAAAGAAAACTATGCTTATAAGATTGCTGAAATTATAGAAAAAAATAATATTAAAGATGTTGAACTTGTGCGTATGGAAGTACCATGCTGTCAAGGGATTGAAAACATGTTGATGGATGCCCTTGGTATGGCTGAGGATAAAACAGGAAGTTCTATTGAATGTGCGGTGACCGTGCTGTCAAGGACAGGTAAAATAGTTTAGAAAATACACTCTTGAACATTTTTTGATTTTTATTTTTTCGTCGATGCTGAAAATTTTATTTTTTCAATAAAGATTAATTTGTGAGTTTTTATCCCCCAAACGCCTTACCAGAAAGAATAATTCCCTTTGGAAACCCAGTAAATTTTCTTTTTACTTGCAAAAGCAAGTAAAAAGAAAATTAATGAGGGGGTTGGGGGAAATCATTTCCCCCAAAAAAAGAAAAATAATTAGGAAACACGACTATTGCTTGTTATGTCGAGTAAAATAAAAAGCTAAGGCTATCATAAGAAGATAGCAAGCAATAGCTATATAGACAGTATGTGTGTAGTCGATCGCAACGGATAGGTTTGAAAAAGCTAAGGGAACAAAACCTTGGCCAAAACGTAATGTAATCATAAACAGGGTCATTGCGGTAGCAAGTAATTCTTTTGGTGCGATGACAGACATACTATAATTCATATAGGGTTGTAACACGCCTGATAGGCTGAAATATATAAAAAGTATCACTGCCATAATACTCATACTTTCTACTTGCAATAAAAGAGCCATGGCAATGGCGACACATATTCCGTAGCCAATTATAATGTAAGGGAAATTTTTTAATCCGCTCAATCTTTTGAGTAGGATCGCCGAACCAAAAATAATACCTGTCGTGCCAACAGCGTAGATTGTTCCAATGTCAGCCGCACTAAAGCCAAAGGTATCCGAAGTATACAGAGAAAGTAGATGGGGTAAGGTAAGATCAAGCCCTGTTATAATAATGTAGGCTATAAGTAAGGCAAACATTCTTTTGTTAAGAAATAACAGTTTATAGTCATTCAAACTGGTTTTTTTTTCTTTTGTTTTTGCTGTATGAGGCACTTTTTCAGTAAAATAAAAAATAATCAAGGGAATGATTGTTGGTAGTTGCAGAACTACAAAGGAAGTTTCCCAAGAAATTTTTGCAAGGTACCCTGAAAGAATGGGGGTTGAAAAAAGCCCGAAAGCCACGAAAGCAAACGCACCTCCCATAACCTTTGCCCGTTCTTGGCCTTCATAATATTGAGCCGCTAAAACAAGGCTGAGAATATGCATTCCTGCAGATCCTATACCTTGAAAAATACGTAAAATCATAAAGACTTGTAAGTTTGCTGTAAAAACACAGAGTATTCCGCCAAAAAAGTATAGTGCAAGGGAAGTGCTGATCAATATACTCAATCTAACTTTTGGAATAAGATAACCCCAAAGAATTGTTGAAAACATGGCTGCAATTGAAAATGAGGAAAGTAAAAGAGTTAGCTTTGTAGGTGGAATATCTAATACATTACTCATTAGGGGGAGGAGCGGGATAACCGCAGGTATACCGTGGGATACAACAAAACTGAGGCTATAAATTAACCAGATGGGGCTTAGCTGTTTCATAACTCTTGCTCTGGTTCAAAGGATATAATATGTAAATTATGATTGCGTGCCAAATCAAGACAACGCTCTCTGTCGAAAAAGAGCGTGTTTTCCGCCTCGATAGCCAACACAGCATAATCATGTTCCACTAAGTTTTCTATGGTTGTCAAGCCGATAGAAGGAAGATCTATTCTCTTATCTTGACCCGGTTTACATATTTTAATAGCCACACAATTATAACCACCAAGCTCGCCACCGCGTTTAATGGTCGCATCGGTACCTTCAAGGCATTCAATAGCCATAACCATTCCTTGACGGACAATAAGGCATTGACCTATGTCAAATTTACCCATTTGTCTGGCTATGGGCACTCCAAAGGCAATATCGTTCTCTTGTTGTTCGGTTAGAGCAAATCCTGTAAGGTTTCCAAGGGGAGTTTTGAGACTGGGAAGAAATTCTGCTGGACAAAGAGGGGTGAAGCCATCTTTTTCAAATTCTTGTAAAATAGCGCGTAAAATAACGTCATCACCCTTTGTTTTGAGGCGAAATAAAAGTTTGGCGGCACGCCAATCTGGGCGAATATCGAGAGCTTTAGGTTTATTAATGGTGCCTGCAAAACAGATTTTTTTTACATTATTTTTTTTAAAGAAATCGATTAGTTTACTTAGTTGCCCAAGATGGAGAATGGAAAAATCATCACACAGGTTCGCTAAGCCGGGGTCGGTATTATCTTTGAAGCCACATATATAAACAGGATGACCATTTTTTTTGGCTTCTTGCGCTATAAGCTTTGGGAATTGTCCGCCACCGGCAATAATACCAAGAGCTTCTTCTGCGTCCGGTGTTAATGTTTTTTCCGTATTCATAGTAATCCTTTCTGTAAAATCCACCTAGAGCGTGTTCACACAAACGCCTTTTCGGTTCATAGTCAAGTTAAAGTAGGGGAGAGGACATGTCAATCTAATTTATTTTTTCTTTTTGGGGAAATGATTCCCCCCAACCTCCCGCAGCTATTTTCTTTTTACTTGCGATGGCAAATCAAAAGAAAATAGCTGCGGGATTTCCAAAGGGAATCATTCCCTTTGGTGGGGAGTTTGAGGGGGAACCCTCTCAAAATTAGATTCCCGCGTGGGTTTACCCTTCTTTATGAAGAATTTCCATTGTTACGTTATGATTGGTGAAAACGCAAATATCACCGGCAATCTCCATGGATTCTTTAGCTATTTCTTCGGCATTGAGGTTACTGTGTTTAAACAACGCTTTAGCAGCAGATAGAGCAAAAGAGCCTCCTGAACCAATGGCAGCAACCCCACCGTCAGGCTCGATCACATCACCTGTCCCTGTAAGGATAAGAATGTGTTCGCAGTCTGCCACAAGAAGCATAGCTTCAAGTTTACGCAAGTACTTATCATTTCTCCAATCTTTGGCAAGCTCAACGGCGGCACGCATAAGATTTCCCCCGCATCCTTCAAGCTTTCCTTCAAATCTTTCAAAAAGCGTGAAAGCATCCGCAGTTGCTCCTGCAAAACCTCCGATGACTTTACCTTTGTAAAGGCGACGGACTTTTTTGGCTGTATGCTTCATCACCATGCTTTGCCCCATAGTGACTTGTCCGTCTCCGGCAATGGCAACCATATTATCTTTTTTTACCGCAATGATAGTAGTACCGTGTATTTCCATAATATATCCTTATAAATGAATTATTTCCAATATTTTTTTCTTTCAGCAAGAATTTTTTTGGTTTCTTCCAATTGTTTCTTTTTATTGTCGTCGTTTGCCAGTTTTTCGGCTTGACCCAGCCATTTTTTAGCTCGACGTTCACTATTTGCGTAAAGTGCCGCTTTTGCAAGCGCTAAGTAGCCTTCAAACTCTTGCTTGTTTTTTCCAAGGGACAATCCATAAAATTCGTAAACTTCCGAATCTTCAGGGGCGTACTCTAAAATTTTTTCATATTGCGCTTGGGCTTCAATGTAGCGTTTTTCTGCATCAAGTAAGCGTGCATAAAAAAACATGGCCATATATTCTTTTGAATTGTTTCTGAGTGATTTTTTCAGATACAGATGTGCTTTGCTAAAATCTCCGTTCTCAAAATAAAATTTCCCTGCTTCTCTTAGAATAAGAGAATCATTAGGCGCTAATTGTAATGCTTTATCAAAGGCGGTTCGGGCATTTTGCAGTTGATTTTTTTTCGAAGCGAGGATGCCTTGCCCCATGTAGTCAAGAGCGGATTTTGGGTTTGCAAAATAGGTGGTTGCATGGCGATGATCTGCAAAGTATGCCATACTGAGAGCTTTAGCCCTTGTAAACTGAGGATTTTTTGATTGTCTTGTGCTGATAGCTTTAGGCAAACTTTGAATATGGGATTTTACAGTTGAAATTCTTGAGGATAATCCTGGATGTGTTGAAAGATAGCTTGGAAAATTCGAGCCGAGTCCAAAGCTATTTTGCTGTAAAATTTCAAAAGATTCTGCCATACCCATAGGATTAAAGCCGGCGTCAATCATATACTGTAAACCGAACCTGTCTGCATCGTTTTCGTCTTTTCTGCTATAGTTTAACCTTGCTGATTGCCCAAGTGCCGCAGAAGCGCCAACCGCTGCTTCTGCTCCTTCCCCGCCTGACAATGCTCCTGCAAGCATTCCTGCTAAGCTTGCAATATTTATATATTTAGATCTGTCAATATTGTCGGCAATATGTCTTTGAGTAGCATGCGCTATTTCGTGCGCCATAATTCCGGCTAATTGGTCTTCATTTTCCAAATCAGTCAGCAAGCCTGAGAAAATAAAAATTTTACCTCCGGGGCTGGCAAAAGCGTTCAGCGCCGGATTATACACCACATTTGCCTCAAACTTGAAAGGCTGTGGGGGCACATGTGCCATGATTTTATCCATAAGCCCAACAATATAGAGCTTGATCTCAGGATCTTCAATAATGGGAAGCTGTGATTTTACTAAAATCTCAAATTCTTTACCAAGTTTAACTTCATCACTAATACTAAAGTCATCAAAAAAATTGGCATGCGCAATAGAAGTGTTCAGTAGTTCTGAACGAGAATCATCTGAATAAATTGGGCTAAAAGCAAAACTAAGGCAAGCGCTTACGAGAAAACATTTTTTAAATAGACTGTTTAGACTCATAGATACTACCTGATTATTAAAAATTAAGGCTAAGTATAGTATGCCTACACTTAGCCTAAAAAACTTATTCAATAATGGCCCAAGCTTGACCATTTGGTGTGTCACGCACCTCTACCTGCATCTCCTTGAGATTGTCTCTGATGGCGTCGGATTTTACAAAATCTTTATCTGATTTTGCCTGCATACGCTCTTGTAAAAGTGTTTCCACTTTTTCTACATCAATATTTAGGCGACCGGCATGGAGGCTACGCAATTCTTCTAAAATTTCTTGTGGTTTACGTTCAAATACGCCAAGAATTTCAGACCATTTTGCTTTTTCAGCCAAAAACTCTTCTAAAAAGGTTTTGGTGCAATCCTTTCCTCTAAGTCCTTTATCTTCTAAAATGCGATTGACTAAACGAATAATGCCAAAAATATGGCCGAGAGCCGCGGCAGTATTGAAGTCATCATCAAGCGCCTTGTAAACATTATCGCGTAAATCTTCATATTCAACTTGAAGATCTATAGGGAGTTTTAGCTTTTTATTAAATTCTTTGCTTAGAGCCATGTCAACTTCAGCAAGACATTCATAGACTCTTGAAAGGCCTTTTTCGGCGTCGTCCATGGAAATAAAACTAAAATCGATAGGACTGCGATAATGTTTGTTTATAAGGAAAAAGCGTAAAGATTCTGGATGTCTGTTTTCTAATATATCTCTGATAGTTTTGAAGTTACCTAAGGATTTTGACATTTTTTCAGAATCGATTTGCACAAAACCATTATGTACCCAATAGTTGGCAAGTTCTTTACCGAGGGCAGCTTCACTTTGAGCGATTTCGTTTTCATGGTGCGGAAAAACAAGGTCTTGTCCGCCACCGTGGATGTCAAGTGGGAGCGGCAAATGTTTTTCACTCATGGCAGAACATTCAATATGCCAACCGGGACGTCCTTGTCCCCATGGGCTTTCCCAAAATGGTTCGCCGGGTTTTGCATTTTTCCATAAAGCAAAATCTAACGGATCTTCTTTTTCTTCACCGGGGTTTACCCTTGCGCCTGAACGAAGATCGTCTACGTCACGTCCGGACAACTTTCCGTATTGATTAAAAGAACGAACTCTAAAGTACACATCTCCGGATGGGGTAGAGTAGGCATGTCCGTCAGCAATAAGTTTTTCACAAATCGCAATCATATCACCTATATACTCTGTTGCCCTTGGTTCGAGGCTTGCACGGCGCACATTAAGACGATCCATATCAACATGGAATGCCTCAATATAACGCTCTGCAATTTCTTCGGAAGACACATTTTCAGCGTTGGCGCGATTGATAATTTTATCGTCAACGTCTGTGAAGTTTCTGACAAAAGTCACTTCATTGCCGATAAATGTTAAGTAGCGAAAAACTATATCGAAAACCACAGCGGAACGAGCATGGCCGATATGACAAAGGTCATAAGCGGTAATACCACAGGCATACATGCTGACTTTACCCTTAACATGTGGAATAAATTCTTCTTTTTTTCTGGTCATAGTGTTATAAACTTGCATATCTTCTCCATATATTTAAATAAGCAATGTCTTTTTTTGTGAATATAACTCATTGAAAGCACTCTTTCAAGCAAAAGATTTCGAATAAAAACTTATTGGATTTTATTGAGGAAAATATTATTTTTTATTTTTTGGGAGGGGGAAAACCCCTTTTGTGTACAAAAGGGAGTTTTCCCCCTCCC
>CAYJHY010000040.1:0-12561 GCA_964369875.1 uncultured Mailhella sp. | reverse complement strand
TTATTAAAGTTTTTTGAGGAAAGGGGGAGGGTTTGGGAGGGGGAAAATTCCCTTTTGTACACAAAAGGGGTTTCCCCCTCCCAAGAATAAGCAAATTGGAGTGACGTGTTCTTCTTGGCTTTATAGTCAAGCAAAACTTGCATAATCAAACTAACCATGCTAACTTGTCTTATTCATAAATGCGCATATAATTGTGCCTATCCAATAATAAACACATATAAATTCTAATACCGCTACTAGAGCAAGGAGATTAACATGACTCGTCCCACAACTATTGCCGAAGTACAATCCATAGCTTCTACACTTGAATTTCCAACCAACGCTTATATAAATGGCGAATTTGTACCGTCTAAAACAGGAAACACTTCGAAAACAATTAATCCTGCTACAGGTGAAGTGTTGGCAACGGTTGCTGCGTGTGGAAAAGAAGATGTTAATGAAGCTGTCGCAATCGCTAAAAATACGTTCGAAAGTGGAGTATGGAGCAAAATGCACCCAAGTGAAAGAAAACATATTCTTTTAGAACTTGCTAACCTCATTGAACGTGATCTTGTGCCTTTGTCTGTGCTTGAAAGCCTTGATAGCGGAAAGCCTATCGGCGAAGTATTTGCAACAGATTTACCCGAAACTATCCATACTATTCGCTGGCATGCAGAAGTAGCAGATAAACGTTACGGAAAAATCACAGCATCAGGAAGCGACGCTATGGGCTTGGTTGTTAAGGAAGCTGCCGGCGTAGTTGCTTGCATTTTGCCTTGGAATTTTCCTTTAATGACAACAGCATGGAAACTTGGCCCTGCCCTTGCTGAAGGTAATAGCGTTATTTTGAAACCGGCCAGTCAAACAAGTTTGTCCGTTCTTTATCTTGCTAAGTTATGTGAAGAAGCCGGAATACCTAAGGGAGTTTTGCAAGTTCTTACAGGTGCCGGAAGCATAATTGGTGAAGCTTTGGGACGTCACATGGATGTTGATGTCATTAGTTTTACAGGCTCAACTGAAGTCGGTTGTTCCCTTCTTGAATATTCGGCTCAAAGCAATTTGAAAAAGATAATTCTAGAGCTTGGAGGTAAAAGTCCTTTTGTATTGCTTGATGATGTTGTAAACTTACAGCCAGCTGTTGATGCGGCTCTCGCTGCTTCGTTCTGGAATACAGGCCAAAACTGCACAGCGAATACAAGAATTTTTGTTCCGGAAGCTCGCAAAGAAGAATTTATCAGTTTAATGATTAAAGGACTGGAGGAAAACTGGAAAATGGGTGATCCACTTGACCCTTCAAATAATATGGGCCCAATGGTCAGTGAAACACATTATAAAAGTGTTATGAACTATATAGAAAAAGGTATTGCAGAGGGCACGAGAGTTGCTTGTGGAGCAAAATCTCAAGATGGTCGAGTGTATGTCGAGCCTACCCTATTCATTGACCCAAAACCCGACTCTGTTCTCATAAAAAATGAAATTTTTGGACCTGTTTCTTGTATTATTGGTGTAAAAAGTAATGAAGAAGCCATTGCTCTGGCCAATGACACCGAATATGGATTACAAGCTACTCTCTTTACCAACGACTTAGCAAAAGCACATATTTATGCTCGTATGCTAAAAGCCGGTACAGTATCTGTCAATAAATATTGTGAAGGTGATATCAGCACTCCATTTGGCGGACATAAAATGTCTGGCTTTGGTGGACAAGATAACGCAGAAGAAGCACATGATCAGTACACAAATGTAAAGACTATTTTTATTAATCTTGGATAAAGTATTAGGGTGTGTTTCTAAATAATTTTTCGAGAGAGGGAACTTTTGAAAAAGTTCTCCCCTCTCGAGCTCTCCCCAACAAACTTTTAATAACAACACATTCCCAACTAAAACTTGACTAGCTATATATAAAAGTTCTTTTTGTAACCTTTGAACAGTCTTGCTAATTATTTATAATAAATCGACTGTTTACAATCTGCAATATATATATTTTTGTAACCATTACATATTATAAGGATTAATTAAAAAACATCCCCTAGAAAACACTTTTAGAAAACACTTTGCTCTCCCCTAGTGGTGATAGCGTAAATAGGAGTGGGTGTTCAAAACAAACTCATAAACTATGATTAAATAAAAAAATCCCATATTGTTACAAAAACATAACAACATGGGATTTTTTTATATTTGTACTTAAGATTAATATCGCTTAGATGCTGTTTGGAGGCGGATAATAGATCTTTTAAGGGCAAGTTCAGCACGAAGAACATCAAGATCTTCAGTCTTCTTTGCTAAACGTTCTTCAGCTCTTTCTTTTGCCTTTTCAGCACGTTCTTTATCAATATTGTCTACAAGTTCTGCCGATTGAGCCAAAATGGTAATTTTATTATTGGCAACCTCTACAAAACCGCCTGAAACAAAAACGTAAAACTCTTTATTATCTAAACGATAGTAAAGCGTTCCGATTTCGAGGGCTGTAAGTAAAGGAATGTGGCCAGCAAGAACACCAAACTGTCCATCAACACCGGGAGAACCCACATAGTCCGCATTGGTATCGAGAACTACATGATCCGGAGTAACGATTTCAAGGTGAAGCAATGCCATTTTATAACTCCTAAACCCTTTTTATAAGCAAAAGAGAGTTTATATTAATACTATGTTCATCACCCCAAAAATTGGAGTGATGAACATTATTATGCTTGTTGACGCTTATTATACTTTTCAACGGCCATATCGATGCTGCCCACCATGTATACATCATTTTCAGAAAGGTGGTCAAACTCACCATCTAAAAGACCTTTAAAGGCTTTGATGGTATCTTCAAGCTTTACATAAACACCGGGGGTGCCAGTAAATACTTCGGCAACGTGGAAAGGTTGTGACAAGAAACGTTGGATGCGGCGTGCACGAGCAACGGTGATTTTGTCTTCGTCAGAAAGTTCGTCCATACCAAGAATAGCAATAATATCTTGCAAATCTTTGTATTTTTGAAGAACCATTTGAACTTGACGCGCTACACCATAGTGCTCTTCACCAACAACTTGAGGGTCAAGAATACGAGATGTTGAGTCAAGAGGGTCAACCGCAGGGTAAATACCAAGCTCAGAAATAGCACGAGAAAGAACCAAGGTTCCGTCAAGGTGAGCAAAGGTTGTAGCCGGAGCAGGGTCAGTCAAGTCGTCGGCTGGTACGTATACAGCCTGAACGGAAGTGATTGAACCATTCGCGGTTGAGGTAATTCTTTCTTGCAAGCCACCTAAGTCAGTTCCGAGAGTTGGCTGATAACCAACGGCAGAAGGCATACGGCCAAGAAGCGCGGATACCTCAGAACCAGCTTGAGTAAAGCGGAAAATGTTGTCAATGAACAAAAGAACGTCTTGGTTTTCTTCGTCGCGGAAATACTCAGCACAAGCAAGAGCAGTCAACGCAACACGAGCACGAGCTCCGGGAGGTTCGTTCATCTGACCGTAAACAAGTACGGCACGTTCAAGAACTCCGGCGTCTTTAAGTTCGTGATAAAGGTCGTTCCCTTCACGAGTACGCTCACCAACACCCGCAAATACGGAGTTACCACCGTGTTGCTTTGCGATGTTATTGATAAGCTCCATAAGAACAACGGTTTTACCAACCCCTGCACCACCAAAGAGTCCAATCTTACCGCCCTTTGGAAAAGGAACGAGAAGGTCAACAACTTTGATACCTGTTTCAAGAAGCTCAACATTAGTGCTAAGTTCAGTGAAAACGGGAGCCGCACGGTGAATAGGCAATTTTTTATCGCCTTCGATATCACCAAGACCGTCAATGGGGCGACCAACAACGTTAATGATTCTGCCAACAGCCCCTTTACCTACAGGTGCCATAATGGGAGTTCCGGTATCAACGGCTTCCATTCCGCGCACAAGGCCTTCGGTTGCGTCCATAGCAATGGTACGAACAACGTTATTACCAAGGTGCTGTGCCACCTCACACACCAAGTCAGGCGCGTCGGTATTATTGGGGTTTTTTATTTCAAGTGCATTTAAGATGCTGGGAAGATTTCCATCAGGAAAAACAACGTCAACAACAGCACCGATAACTTGTACTATTTGACCTTTTTTTACTGTCATGCCAAAAAGCTCCTACTACTGACTTTGCAGCGCGTTTGCGCCACCTACAATGTCCATAAGATCACTGGTGATGGCTGCCTGACGTGTTTTGTTGTACAACAAGGTAAGTGAGGCAATCATTTCATCGCAGTTATTTGTTGCGTTATTCATTGCAAACATACGGGCAGCGTGTTCACTGGCGTTTGTATCCAAGAGGCCACGATAAATCACAACATTCAGATAACGCGGTAAAAGTTCTGCCAATAAGGTTGCAACATCAGGTTCATAGCGATATTCAAGCTCTGAACCTCCTTCTTCTTCAGCTACTGCGGGTTCCACAGGCAAAAGAGGAGCGGATGTGGCAACTTGTTTAGACATGCTGACAAATTCACTAAATACAAGATAAACTTCATCAGCCATATTATTTTCATACGCATGAGAAACGGTACTTCCAAGGTTCATAGCAGTTTGGAAATTAAGGGTTTTCATAACGTCTGTAAATGAATCAATGATAGTATACGAAGTTTTTCTCACTGCATCACGGCCTTTTTTGCCAACACAGATAAAACCAACTTCTTTACCTTCCGCTTCTTTTGACTTAGCAAGCTTGAAAGCGGATGTCATGAGGTTTACATTGAAGCCACCGCAAAGCCCACGATCGGAAGTAATAAGGATAATAATAACCTTTTCTTTCTTCTCATGTACCTGTAAGAGCGGATGGGCTGCATCCTCGGTACGAGCGGCAAGATCGGATAACATGGAATTAAACTTTTCGGCATAGGGCCTAAAGCGTTCAATTCTGTTTTGCGCACCACGCAAACTAGCCGTGGCCACCATTCCCATGGCCTTGGTAATTTGCTTGGTCTTTCCGACGCCCGCAATTTTTATTTTTACGTCTTTCAAGGAAGGCATGAGTTACCCCCGAGCCTGAAAGGTTGCCTTAAATTCTTTAATGGTCGCATTCAGACGAGATTCTAAATCATCATCGAGCTTTTGACGCTCACGAATATCAGCCAAAATGTCAGCTTTAGAAGAGTGGAGCATGTCCAAGAACTCAGCTTCAAAACGAAGAACGTCTTTTACTTCCACATCATCAAGGAAACCTTTTGCTGCGGTGTAAATAGAAACAACTTGTTCTTCGGTTGTCATTGGTTGATATTGAGGTTGCTTTAAAAGCTCGGTCATACGAGCACCACGAGCAAGGGTTGCTTGTGTTGCTTTATCAAGGTCAGAACCAAACTGAGCAAAAGCCGCCATTTCACGGTACTGAGCAAGGTCGAGACGAAGCGTACCGGCAACTTGTTTCATAGCCTTAATTTGCGCTGCACCACCAACACGAGAAACAGAGATACCAACGTTAATCGCAGGGCGGATACCGGCGTTAAAGAGGTTTGATTCAAGGAACACCTGACCGTCAGTAATAGAAATTACGTTGGTTGGGATGTAAGCGGATACGTCACCGGCTTGGGTTTCGATAACCGGAAGAGCGGTCAAAGAGCCTGCGCCAAGGTCATCAGAAAGTTTCGCCGCACGTTCCAAAAGACGGGAGTGAAGATAGAAAACGTCACCGGGGAACGCTTCACGACCGGGAGGACGACGAAGAAGCAAAGACATCTGACGATACGCAACAGCTTGTTTTGATAAGTCATCATAAATGATAAGAGCATGCTCTCCACTGTCACGATAATATTCTGCCATGGTACATCCGGAATACGCCGCAATATATTGCAAAGGAGCAGATTCGGAAGCTGAAGCAGAAATAATGGTTGTGTAATCCATAGCACCGTGTTGACGAAGTTTTTCGGCAACAAGAGCAACGGTTGATTCTTTTTGACCGATAGCTACATAGAAACAACGCACACCGGTATTTTTCTGTGCAATAATAGCATCGATACAAACAGCGGTTTTACCAACCTGACGGTCACCGATGATAAGCTCACGCTGACCACGACCGATAGGAGTAATGGCGTCAATAGCTTTGATACCTGTAACCATTGGCTCATGAACACTTTTACGTGACATAAGGCCGGGAGCTTTGAGTTCTACGGGACGGGTTTCAGAGCTTTCAACAGCACCAAGACCGTCGATTGCTTGACCAAGTGGGTTAAGCACACGCCCTGCTACGGCATCACCGACAGGAACAGAGAAGATTTTACCGGTACGTTTTACCGTATCGCCTTCTTTAATCCCACTGTCATCACCAAGCAAAGCAACACCGACGTTGTCTTCTTCAAGGTTAAGAACCATGCCCATAAGACCGCCGGGAAATTCCAATAATTCCATGGCCATGGCATTTTGAACACCATACACACGTGCAATACCGTCACCGACGTAAAGCACTGTACCAGTTTCGCTCATTTCGACACGTTGATCGTAATTACGAATCTGTTCTTCAATAATTTTACCGATTTCTTCAGCCTTAATTTGCATGGCCTACTCACCCCTCTTGATGGATTCTCTGAGGTTATCAAGTTGTGCGCGCAAACTTGCATCACATACAGTATCACCGATACAAAGGACGATACCGCCCAGAATATCTTGGTCCACACTAAATGTAAGTTCGAGCTTACGACCTATTTGACTTTCTAACTGTGCTATAATTGCCAATTTCTTCTTGTTATCAAGCTTAACAGCTGTAATAACACGTCCTTGGCTTATTCCTTTGGCATTATCAAGCATTGCTTTGTAATCAAAAGCAATAGCTGCAAGTAAGGACAAACGATTTTTATCGGCGAGGAGCCCACAAAAACGCTTTTCCATTTCTCCCCCACCTACATGATTGAGTAGGGAAAGGATAACATTTTTCTTTTCGTCAATGGTTATCACGGGGCTTGCAAAAAGTTCTTGTAAAGACTTATTTTCAAGCACGGCATTGCTGATGGCAAAAAGACTTTGTCCGTAGCGTTCCATTTGTTCCATGCCACCTTCTGCTCCAAGATTAAAAAGAGCGGTCGCATAGCGTTTTGAAATCACGTTACCGATCATGAGAGCACCACCTTGGACAAGGATTTTTCCACTAATTTAAGATGTTGGCTTTCGTTTAAACGAGAAGCTAAATTCTTTTCAACTTCGGCCACAATTTCATCGGCAAGTTTAGCCTGAATACGAGCACGCTCTTGAGCGCCTTCATGCTGTGCGGCATTTTTGGCTTGCTCAATGATTCTTGCAGCTTGTTTTTCGGCATCACTGATAATCATTTGCCCCATAGACTCGGCTTGTTTTTTTCCTTCTGCAAGAAGTTTTTCACATTCAGCCTGAATGGAGTTTAAACGTTCGGTCGCCTCTTCGAGCTGTTTAGTAGCTTCAAGCTTCATATTCTTGGCATCTTCCAATGAATTTACCGCTTGTGCCTTATGGTCAGATAAAAATTTCTTAATACCTTTACCACTAAAGTGCCAGATCAAGCCGACAAAAATAACGGCGTTAACCATACGAAGGGCAAAATCTCCCCAGTTTAGTTCACCTCCGTGAGCTCCTGCGGCATGGGCAACATCGGCAGATAAATACATGAGAGTTGCAAATGCAAGTGCGCTGATATATCTCACAAAATTCTCCTTATTCTCAAAAAAAGCGGCATTAGCCCAAAATTTTCGCCATGGCGTTTTTAGTAAACATAGGAAGTTTTGCCTCAAGCTCTTTTAGGGCAAGCTCACTGTCTTGACGAACCTTATCGGAAGCTTCAGCACGAATGCTTTGAGCACTGGCACTGCTTTCATCCAAAAGGGCATGAGCTTTGGTTTCGGCTTCTTCTTTTGCAGCTGTACGTTGCAAAAGAATATCGGAACGAACTTTTCCGAGAACATCTTCACGTTCTTGCATCGCCACTTCTGCATTCAAACGTAATGCTTCAGCTTCTTCAAGATCTTTTTCGGCTATGGAGCGACGCTTCAACAAGTTTGCACGCACAGGCTTGATAATTAAATAATTAATTATCAATAAAGAGACCAAGAAGTTAACCACTTGAATGGCGAGGGTAATATCAATAGCAATCACTGTTATTATCCTTAGATAGTGTTAAAAAACTTTCGCCCTGTTTAAGGTACGACACCTTAACAAAGTTGAGACAACTAAAAAATACACGAAAACAAAAAATAAGTCAAAGCTATTTAGCAATTTTGTAAAAATATTCATCCATGCTAAATTTTTCTTTAAACATACTCTTTTGGGTAACTGATAGTCCCTATGAGACTCTCAGTCCGTTATGACTCTCGAAACAAATTTATACCATAAATAATCTCATAAATCAAGAAGATAAAAAAACGATAACACCAGTATTAACTAACTGATTTATCATATTTTCCACTACAATTGACCATTTTCGCCAATTATAATTCTCACAAACATCAAATTAAAAACATGAAAAAAGTTGGCAAAAATCCACCCATAATGCGTGTTAAAATTCTTTATAGCAGAACACAACGGCTTACTCTACACTGTCGTTTTGACTCATTTCAATGCGTCCATCAAGGGTAGCACCCTCTTCAATAACCAGGGCAGGACACTTAACTGTCCCTTTTAAAACCCCACCCTTATAAATAGTTATTTTCTTTTCGGCAACAACATCCCCAATAAAGCTTCCGGCAAGACTAAATTCACCGACCTGGATTTTACCTTCAATCTTTGCATCTTTTCCTGCAATCAAAACGCCTGCAGACTGGATTTCTCCGCTATATCCGCCATCAATCCTAACAGCTCCTTGAAATGTTAGTATCCCATTAAAAACTGTACCCGCCCCTAAAAAGGCGTTGATTTCATCTTTAGCCATAGCAAAGTTCTCCCAAATTTTCTTTCATGTCTTGAACAAAAAACATTTTGTTTTGATTACATTGATGTTTTAAACACAAACCGATACATGGATACGCTCAACACCATACCTATCAAGGCACAGTTCACCGCCATCGATGTTCCCCCATAACTTATAAAAGGAAGCGGAATCCCTACAACGGGCATAAGTCCGACAACCATTCCAATATTAACTACAATCTGCCAGAAAAAGTAAAAAAATATTCCGGCACAAAGACTGCTACCAAATCTGTCCTTAGCTTCTTTTATGGTATTATATACACCTAACAAAAAAAAGCAAAACAAAATAATGAGTACAACACTACCGACAAATCCCCATTCTTCACAAAAAACCGCCACCGCATAGTCTGTGTGCTTTTCCGGCAAAAAACGAAGTTGGCTTTGCGTACCGGCTTGAAAACCTTTCCCTAAAATCTCACCTGAGCCTATAGCGATTTGAGATTGAATAGTCTGGTATCCCGAGCCCAACGGATCTTGTGTCGGGTCTAAAAAAGTTAAAACCCTTTGTTTTTGATAATCACGCATGCCAAACCATGCCAAAGGCAAACTCAAAGGAATAATCGTCAAACAAACCCGAAGTACACGCCACTGTATACCATGAAAAAGAGCCATCCCGCCCACTAAAACCAAGCAAGTCAAAGCTGTTCCGAGATCCGGCTGTTGTACAATCAGAACAAACGGAACAAATCCTATCAAGAATATTTTAAACAGTCTGGTCCAGTTGAGTGCTTCTCCATTTTGAGACAAAAATCTTGCCCCCATAAGCAAAACAGCAAACTTAGCAAGCTCACTGGGTTGCAGATTAAACACCCCAAGATCTAGCCAGCGTTGCGCACCGTAAACCTTTATACCTATGAGAGGTACCAAAATCAATAAAAATAATACAAAAAGATAGAAGACCAAAGAAAAACGCTCAACGACTTTATAGCTTATCACTGTACAGCCAAACATAATCACCAAGCCAACCCCACCCCACATAAGCTGTCTGCTATAAAAAGGCGCTACATCAATACCCGTTTCAAGACGCATACTGCTTGCAGAATAAAGATTTATAATACCAAGACCAAACAACAAGCTTACAGAAAAAAGTAAGGTCCAGTTCATTTCTAAGATTAAACGTTTACCCGGCAAATTAAGTAACTTCATTCCACTAACCTTCACCACGTTGTGAGTTATCAACAAAAACCGGATTGCTCGTTCCATCTGCTCCTACGGATGTTTCCTCCGGAATTTCTTTTGGAAAAAGAAGCTCATAAACAGCCTTTGTGACCGGACCGGCAGCAGAAGAACCACCGCCACCATGCTCCAACATGGTAATGACAACATATTTTTTGTCGCCTTGTTCGGCAAAGGAGCCAATCCACGCATGATCTCGTTCATAAAAATCCGCCTCAGCATTTTTTTGTCGACGAGTTCCCACCATTTTTAATTTTACCACTTGAGCCGTACCGGTCTTGGCACCAATAATAACATCGTCTCGAGCTAAAACTTTGGCCGTTGCTCCAAAACCACCCGAAACAGTTTTTATCATATAGTCTTTAATTAACTGTTGGTGTGCCAAAGTAAAAGGAAACTCTCCTTTAATTTCTGTAGGCTCCGATGCTAAAAGCTGAGGTTTTAACAAGTGTCCTCCATTAACAACAGCACCGACAAACACAGCAAGTTGTACGGGCGTCACCAAAGTAAATCCTTGGCCGATGGAAACGTTGATTGTATCACCTGTCTGCCAACGCTCACTAAAACGCCTTTCTTTCCATTCTCTTGACGGAACAAGCCCTGAATTTTCATGAGGTAAATCGATACCTGTTTTTCTGCCGAAACCACTGGCTTTTGCGTAGCGTTCAATCAAATCTATACCGAAACGCTCGGCCATATCAAAAAAATAAACATCACAAGAAGACGACACAGCATCCTGCATATTCATTTTTCCGTGCCCGACATCCTTCCAACAACGGAAAGTTCTGTTGCCAAGGGTATATCGCCCCCCACAAAAAACTTCTTCTTCGGGATCGATGCCGTTATCAAGCAACATTCCCACCATCATCAGTTTCCAAACCGAACCCGGGGGATAGACACTTTGGATCGTTCTGTTTTGCAAAGGAAAGCGTGGATGATTTCTGACAGCGTCCCATTCGGCTCTGCTAAAACCTGTTACAAAAAGATTATTGTCATATGATGGTTTTGTAACAAAAGCGCGGACAGCCCCAGTGTCAGGTTCCATAACAATAACTGACCCTGAGTATTCACCCATAATATCGGCTATTTGCTTTTGTAAGTCAGCATCTAAATTCAAAATAACATTATTACCCGATTGCGCCTCTTCTAAAATTTTGGAGTTAAGCACGCGACCACGCACGTCTACTTCCATACTTTTATAAGCCTTTACTCCGCGTAATCGATCTTCTAATACATATTCAATCCCTTGTCTTCCGACAATATCACCAAGGGAATAATCTTCATTATTTTCAAGCTCTTCTTTTTTTACCTCTGCAACATAACCCATTATATGCGCCAAGTTATTCTTTTGCGGATAGTTTCGAATGGGACGAGGCACCACTTCAATGCCCGGCCACTTATAAAGTTCCGCCTGAATCGGCGCTATTTGTTCAAAAGGTAAGTCTTGTACGAGAAAAATCGGTTCAAAGGCCTTAGTAAGCCTCCTGCCCGAAACATAGCGTTCTTGGATTTTTTCAAAGGGAACCCCTGTCCATTCACTGACCTGAGCCAAACTTGCCGTGGTATCGTAGGCATTCTCTCGAACAAGAGCCAATGCGAACGCAATATGATTTTCCGCTAAAACATTACCTTTAATATCATAAATTTCACCTCTTGCCGCAAAGGTTCGGGCGGTTCGCATTCTGTTTTCCAAAGCTAACTTGGCAAACTCCTCCCCTTTATGTACCTGCAAATACCAAAAGCGTGCACAAAAAATAATAAAGAAAAGAACAATGCAGACCTGTAATAATCGTAAGCCATGCACAGGAGGTTCGTAATTATTATTCTCAAGTTTAATTTCCACGACGTATACCTCTTCTTGAAAAATACGCTATGTACCATAAGACCGGAGTAAAAAAAGCTTGAAACATGCATGCATCTAAAAGTCTTTGGTGATCGATATACATATTTTGTAACTCTAACATCAAGTGAATAACACCATAATGCGCCAAAGCAGAAACCACACTTAAAAGAAGGATAAAGGACAGGTTTTCAACCTCAAACAACCATTTGGCAATTAAATAAATAATAGCAACAGAAAAATACCATAAGACGACACTACCAAACGCCATAGTGCCCAAACCTTCTTGAAACAAAATCATGAGCACACTCACACATGCCATTTGGCCAAAGCGCCCTTCTTGCAGAGCAATAATAAAGCCCGGCAACAAGGTATCGACCCCTACCATGCTATCTTGAAAAAAAATGGCTAATGCAAAATACAGTATCCACCACGATATATTATATTTTTCTTTCATGCTTTCATTTTGAAAAAAATACCGACTGCTTTCTATATTTTTCTCAAAACTCTCCCTTTATTAAACATTCTATCCAGAGTGTCATTTTTTTAATTCAATAAAGCCCCTTATACATAATATTAATTGTCAAGACAATTGAAAATTTTTGTACACGATTTAAAAAGTACGTGAATTCGGTTTGGTATTTCTTGGGAGGGGAAAAACCTTTTTTGTGAACAAAAAAGCGTTTT
>CAYJHY010000039.1:0-13132 GCA_964369875.1 uncultured Mailhella sp. | reverse complement strand
ACAAGTCTTGCTTAGCTTTTGTTGCTATGCAAAGTCTTTATCAATTCTAAAGAAAGTCAACGAGACCAATTACAAGAAGAGTAATTGCAACGGTACTGAATACGTTGATCATGAAACCTGCTTTAATCATGTCTCCGATACTAAAGGTGTTTGTACTAAACACAATAGCGTTTGGCGGCGTCGCCACAGGTAACATAAAGGCACAACTCGCGGCGATAGCTGCGGGTACAGTATAAAGCGCAGGGTCAACACCTTGAGCCACTGCAATGGCGCCTACAAGGGGCAAGAAGGCGGCAGCGGTTGCGGTGTTTGAGGTGATTTCGGTAAGGAAAATAATGACCACCACAATGATAAAGATCATGACGATAAGTTCTACATCTTTGAAGATATTGAGCTGTTCTGCAAGCCAAGTCGCCAAAGTGGAAGAGTTAATAACACCGGCAAGAGAAAGACCGCCACCAAAGAGCAACAAGATACCCCAAGGAAGTTTGGAAGCGTAAGGCCAATCCATCAAGAATTTACGTTCCGCAACGTTCACAGGTATAAGGAAAAGGAATATTGCGGCTGTCATCGCGATAAAGGTATCTGAAACAAAGGGTAAGAAGCCTTTAAGGATGGGTTGGAAAATCCAGCACATAGCGGCCAAGAAGAAAACAGAAGCGACCCATTTTTCAGCATAGGTGATAGGCCCTAGAAGTTTAAGTTCGTTTTCTACCATTTTCTTGGCATCGCCCGCACCGGCGTTTATAGCCATCTCTCCTCTTGTAAGCCAAGTGAAGATAAAAAGAAGCATGATCACAGAAACAGGCACACCGATAAGCATCCACTGTCCAAAACCTAGGTGGATTTGATAATGCTCTTCAAGGAAGGCTCTCAACAAAGCGTTGGGAGGAGTTCCGATGAGCGTTGCGATACCACCGACACTGGCAGCATAAGCGATACTGAGAAGAAGAGAGGTTTGAAAACGACAGTTTTCAGTACATTCACCGTCAAGCATTCTTGCAACAGAAATACCGATGGGAGTCATCATAACTGCGGTAGCGGTGTTACTCACCCACATACTGATAAAGGCGGTAGCAACCATGAAGCCCGCAATTTGAAGCTTTGGACTAACACCTGCACGATAAAGGATATTAAGGGCAATTCTTCTGTGGAGGTTACATTTTTCCATAGCTAGCCCAAGGATAAAACCACCGAAAAAGAGGAAGATTGTGGCGTTTGCATAGGGGGCTGTTGCAGATTTCAATGTACCGAGACCGAGTGCCGGAATAAGAATAATAGGCAAAAGTGCAGTGGCCGGAATCGGAATTGCCTCGGTGGACCACCAAACAGCCATCAGAGTACCAAGACCAACACATTTCCAAGCAGCAGGACTCATTCCTGCGGGAGCATCGGTGACGAGTGTTAAAAGTAAGATCAGAATACCTAAAACTAAACCGATCCAACTTTCAATTTTGTTGAATTTTTTCAATCCTGCGGATACTTGGAAAAAGTTTTTTACCATAAGAACTCCCTAAACAAAAAAATTTTGAAAGCAAATCTTTTTTGTCTGTGCTGTTACAAAAAAGGGCTCTCATTATCCGCAGAATAATACTAAAAGTTTTACTTTGTCAACCAAGTGCAAGACTTCACAAAGTATAATTCCAGATTTTTTATATCATTTTTTTTTATATACTTGCATACATAAACATAAAGGAGTAAAGCAACAAAGCATTTGAGCGTAACGAGTTAAAAGTAAAAAGCAAGAACAAGTAAGGTTTTACCCTTCGTAAACACTTGTTTTTATAAAATTTTGCATTAACGCTTGGATTTGATAATTTAGTAAAAATTCACATGCTGTATGATATTTTTTATTAACTAAGCTATATTTTTGTAAATTAAAGTTTTTTGAAGGGGGTATGGGGGAACAAATTTTTACAAAAAATCCCCCCCCAAAGAAAACACTAACTTAAAGCAACATGCTATAATGTGTGCTAAAAAACGTCATGGATTTCACCTCGCGACGAAGGGAAATCCATGACGTTTAGAAAACAAGGCAAGGGATTTGTACTAAAAATTCTCAATCCCAAACTGCTGAATAAAACTATCTTGGGAAACAGTATCCCCAATAAGATAAATTTCTTCGCCTTTAGTGAAACTATGGTAAGGATCCGGATTCACCTCAATAGTGCCGTTACGTAAACGCAAACCAACAACACTACAGCCGGTCTTTTCCCTAATTTTGCTTTGGATCAGATTTTTTCCTACCAAAGACTTGTCCACCGTAGCCCGAAAGAGACAAAGCCCGTCGCGAAGCATAAAAATTTTACCGGGAGCCAGCATATTCACCACAGAGTTTCCCATCATAGAGACAAGGGAAAGTACAATATTTGCTCCAGCTCTGTGCAAAATCCCAACGTTTCTGTCGAGCGAAGCCCTTGTAAGAATCTGCAAATCAGGGCGCAAGCGTCTACAGTAAATAGTCAAGTAAATATTTGTATCGTCATCATGGGTGGTAATAATCACCGAGGACGCATCATCTATACCCGCTTCCTTTAATATGTCGATATCGGCGGCGTCTCCAATCACCATCTCAATGTTATCCGGCATATCTTTTACTCTGACTTTATCGACAACGACAACATTAATATCATGCTTCTGTAATTCTTCTGCGGCGGCTACCCCAACCTTACCTGCTCCAAGAACAACGACTTTGTGCTGAGAAGGTATTTCTACATGGGTACAGCAAACTTCATCAAATAAATCAAACTGTGCCCTTGTGCCGGCCATTACTAAGGTTGCGGAAGGAGGAAGCGGTTCAAAAGGAGAAGGCATGATAAAACGCCCTTTTTGCCAAATTCCGACTATATTTACCCCAACTTTTGCCCGTAAGTCACTTTCTGCCAGACTTTTACCTACCAAATTTGTATTATCGATGGTGTGCTCGGCAATAAGCAAAGAAGAAAAGCTCGTTAAATGGCTGAAACTCCCCCTACGCCCTGCAACCCTTCCTGCAAGAGATTCCCCAAGAAGTTTACGAAAGCGAAAAACTTTTGTACCGCCGGCCAACCTTAAAATATCTTCAGAGTCTTCGTTTTCTGCTCGAGAAATAATAGGCACTTTGTCATTCACTTCTCGGGCTGAAAAAATAATGTTGGTATTTTTTATATCACTATCCAAAGCCACCAGCAAAGAAGCTCTGTCCACTCCAAGATTTTTATAAGTATTACCGTCGTCGTAATCCCCCAAAAGCACATGAAAGCCTTGATCTTCCAAATCAAGTGAGCTTTGAATATCGGGGCAAAGTAAGACGCAATAAAAACCATAACGACCAAGTAGCTGTGTAAGGTTCAAAGAAATGGGGTTTAGCCCGACCACGATAATATGATCCTTTACATGGGGAGAAATTTCTCGTGGCGCATTGGTCTTTTTCTGCGCTTCAAGCCAAGGGGAATATACGTATTGTATAAATGCATATGGTAGCATAACCAAAAGTAAAATAACTCCGGAAAGTAATACTACCAAGGAAAAACCGCGGCCTAAATCAGAAGTAAAGGTAATATCACCAAAACCAAGCGTTGTCATAACGGTCAGTGTCCAATAAAACCCCGTCAACCACGAATGCTTTTTCCCCTCAAACTCCATGATATAGTGAAAAAGAAGACTATATACCACTATCAATACAACTAAAATAAGCAAAAAGCGTAAAAAGTAACCAACATTTCGCCGAACACCCGTTTGTTGCATAAATGTGGTCATCTGAGAGACAACATATTTCATAGATACCCTTTATTAACGATTTAAATACGGAATTGTTACAGTATGCGTGACAATAAATAGTCTGAGTAAAGTGCTTAGAGCTTTGGAAGAGTTATTTATTATTGGAAGTGCTCTAACGACTCGTTTTAAATAAATGTTCCACGATAAAAAATCAATAAAAAAAGTTGAAGATATAAAATACTTGCAATGCCCTTGTGTATACGGTATTATTTTTGAGCCTTTGTTTAACTAAAACATAGCAAAGCTTTTCCGGGATCAATACTTACAAGAAGTTTGCATATTTCTTGCCGGTTTCTTGCGTATTTTCCAAAATTATTTTAGCGTTACTTTCTTATCTTATTTCAATACTACAAACGGTTATCATGTTTTTCAGCGACGTCTATCCAATTCCTCGGTAACACTGTGAGATACTGTATGTTTTGCAAAAGTAAAAAATTCTGTTTATTTATATTACATATTCTTTTTACCATCTGCTTGCTTGGCTTGCCAAACCTTCTGATGGCCAATGAACTTGAAGCGAATATCAACGCCCTCACCAAAAACTTACCGCCCTTGTCTGTACAATCAAGTCAAGACATTCGTAATATCAGCCCTTATTTGCGCTATGCCCATGGACTTGAAGTGAGCGATGCCAAAAGTGTTTACGCACAAAGGGAAAAATTTATTCCTTATAACAACAGCGAAGCACACCCCCCCCTTGGTGCCTACTGGTTTCTTCTCAGTTTCAGTCCTATTAAAGATGCCTCTGTTTCTGCGGCCTTTTTAGACATTGGGGACAACCTCCCCAAAAACAGCAAAATTATGATTTTGCCGCGAAGAGCGAAGGAATGGCAACTTATTGAAGATGTATATACTCGCCAAAAGTTCCATCAAGAAATAGTCGAAGATACAGAGCTGAAAAAAATTGAATCCAATATCAATCTTTTTAGCAGCGGTTTATATGATCTTACCCCCCTTAGACAGGGCGGTGAGCTCCTTATTTACTCCCCGGGGCTTCCGGGACTTTGGTTTTCCCCAAGCCTTGTAAAACCTGCAAGTGCGCCTATTACCTTAGAAAGACAAATCACACCTATATTATTGTTATCTCTCTTTGCCCTTATGTTTTTCTCTCTTTGGCGCGGCATGCGTGAAGAGGGTGACGCCAGACTATGGGCAGCAACTCTAACCTTTTGCGCCCTTGTGCAATATAGTTTCGGAGTGGTTGAAAATCCTGAAGGCAAGGTGGAAATATGGAGCCTTGTGGGGATTGTTTGCGCCTCCTTGTCTATTTTCTTACTGCCCCACATCGGCAGACATTATATGGTCACAGAAAAAAATTCGCCTAATATGGACGGTTTCTTTCAGTTTTTGGCCATCCCTGCCATTTTTCCGCTTGCCGTTTTTTTCACCCCGCTTCCTCAATACTATTCTATATTATATTACGCCCCTCTTTGGGGATTATACGCATTTCTACCCTGCTTTTTCACCGTTATTCCCGCTCTCATCGGAAGAAAGGGCGCAAAGTTTTACTTTTTCTTTTCTTTATGTATAGGACTCGGAGCTCTGACAGGCTTGGTTTTCCGCGAAAACCCAATTTTTTCTCTGGCTCCGCAAGCTGGCTTGTGTGTAGCAATGTTTGCCATGTTTTTGGCGCCGAGACAAAATGAAAAAAATATTATAGAAAAAAAAGAAGATGAACACGCAGACCCCATCAGAGATTTTGCAGAACACAATATGTTTGTGCGTGAAGTTTTTTTCAGAGTGGAAGCAAAATTACGAGAACCTTTTGACCGCATTATGCGTGAAGCTTGCTATCTCGATGTAGGAACCAAATCCGACGAAATCTCCGACGCCATCAAAATTTTACAAGAACAAAATGATGAACAAGCAAAAGGCTTCAGTCGTCAAGCGGTACAAAACATTTCCGATAAAACCAATAAACTACAAACACATACCGATGCATTGGTGCATGCCTGCAAAGACCTTTCCGGCCTCCTTCGTAATATGCCGAAATTGGCACAAAAAGCGACCCCTTATCAAAGCAGTCACGAACTTTTTAATCTCAAAAATCTTGTTTTACATGCTTGCGATGCCATCAGGCAAGAAGCACAAGACAAGCAAATAGGTCTTGGTTGGTATATTGCGCCACAAATGGGACTTTTTTATCGTGGCGATAAAAACAAGCTTAACGAAGTTTTGGGACTGTTACTGCGTGATGCGGTACGTGCCACCCAAAAAGGCATGATCAGCGTACGTGTGCGTAGAGCGAATAATCCAAACCCCGGACACATTGTTTTTACCATCAGCGATTCAGGTAAAGGACGCCCCCCTGTGGAGCGTAGCCCCTTAACCTTAATTAAAGCTTGGGAATTATCTACCCAACATAATGGCGAAGTGGAACTCCACTCTTCACCCAACGGCCTTAGTTTTTCTTTTAGTTTGGAATGTATCGCCATGGATGCCTCCGGTGCAAAGCCTGTTGCTTTTGCAAACCTCGATGAAATTGTTGTTCGTAAAAAGCATGGAGTTCAAACCGATAAAACACCGCAAGAAGGCACAAGTGGCGGAAATCTTGTCTTTACCAGAACACAAGAAAACATGATCGTAACCGAAGACCAACAGAAAGAAGACGCTAAAGGTATTAGTCAAAAACAACTAAACAACACTAACACCTCAGATAAAAATGCGGTAAATACTGTTGATAAGGTTTTAGAGGATACACGTCAAGAAACTTCAAAATCTGTACTCGATAAAGCAAATATAACTGCGCAAAAATCTAAAGACAGCTTACTCGAACCTTCGTTTACCGATTGCCAAGACACAGAGAAGAAAGAAAACATTCTGTTGATTTGTCCTCCTGCCATCCAAAGGCAAAACATCGCTTGGTATATCAATCAATACGAAATATGGGAAGCTCTTGACGTAGACAGCGCTTTGGCCTGCTATGAAACAAAGCCATCAAAGCTTGTTTTGGTGCACAGCTCCTTATCTGCAAACGGTTGCAGTGCGGTGATTGCAGGTATTCGTTTGCTTGAAAACAGCCTCGGCCTCAGCCATACCACCTTTTTAGGCCTTTACCAATCCGCAAAAGATATGGAGTTTCTCCGTTTAGCCGGTTGTAAGCATGTTTTGCCGGGTAATATCGGTCGTGAAGGCTTAGGAATGACCGTGGCAGAAATTTTACAAGACCCTTTCCTTGCCCCCATTGAAGATATCGAAACCGGCCACCTCGTATTGAAAAAAGACGTTCAACTAGCCCAGAAAATCCAAGAAGAAGCCAAACTGGCTGTGGAAAAATGTCTTAATACCAAACGTGAGTTTGCGGGAACAGTTGATGACACGGCTCCTCTTGCTTTTGACAGTCAAGACTCAGAAACCAAAAGCTCACAGTCTTCAACAGAACAGAAAGTGCAAACCAAGCCGGAATCACAAAACAGCACCTCAGAAGAAAACACCACAGTTTCAACGGAAACGTTATCACCTGTGTCAGATGAGGAAACGCCTTTTCTTGAGGAAACGCCTTCTCTTGAAGAATCCACACAGGAAAGCGAAACGAAACAAAGTTCAAACAGCGATCTAAACCTTAATATGACAACTGTTTCAAATAATCGCACCAACAAAAGTAAAACGGCGTATCCAATAAATCCTATAGACGAAGAAGAATTTATTCAAAGTGAAGAACAAGTTTTAGCTCGTGAAAAAGCCAAAGAAGAAGCAAGCAAACTTGAACATGTGGGAACAGTTGACGACACCTTACCGCAGGCACATTTTTATACCCAAGCACAACAAAATGCCAAAAAAGGACTTCTATCCACAATTTTTGGTTTTATGAAGCCAAAGCCAAGCACCTCTTTACACACCGAAGATTCTTATATCGACGATCTTGTGGGTGAGCCGACCCCCATTATCACCAACGCACTAAAAGCACAGGCGCACCTTCAAAAAACGATTATTGAAGAAGAAATAGAAGAACAAAATTTAGAAGAATTATATTCCGACAGTTTTGAAACAAATGCTGATACCGAGTTTGTGGGTGAGCCTTCCGACGTCTCCACGGTGACTATAGAAAATGCGTTCCCAACTACAGCTTCACCCGAAAATACAGTTGCTCATCTTTCAAGCAATTTCGCAAGCAATTTCGCAAAAGATTTTGAAGACGAGAATGTAGCCGAAAAAGTAGACACCGAAGAAGTTATTACGGAATCGAAAGAAGTTGGAACGAGTACGACCACAAACATCACTGACACAATTGATATAATAGCAGAAAGCGAAATCGAAGCTAAAACAGATCTGACAGAAGAAGCAGAAACCACAGAAGCAACTGAAGTAGTTGGCGAAGTTATAAACGCCGATGAAATGACGCAAGCAATGACCGATGAAAACACAGAAGAAACACAAGTAACTGCGCAGACGGAAAACGAAGAAATTCAGCAAAAAAAAGAATCTATAGAAGATACTGACTCTATCACTGACGAAGTAAACATCACTGACGAAGACAGCGCTGAAACAGATACAGTTTTCATTGATGAAGATTGTACTGGCACGGAAGCAATTCCCATTTCGGAAATTGACAATCAATCGTTTACGAGTGAAGAGCCTGTAAACATAGATTCAGAAGACAACATACTTGCCGAAGAGGATTCCAATAACAAGGAAAATCAAGAATCTGACGACAAAGAGCTTCCCCGAATGGAGTCTGACGACTTAGAAATCCCCACCAACGAGCCTGATGACTCAGAGCTTTCCACAGAGGAGCCCACAGAGAAGCCCAGTGAGGAGCCCACAGAGAAGCCCAGTGAAGAGCCCTGTCATGAGGATTCAGAGATTCAAGCTATTAATGATGAAAATGATGAAATCGAAATGGACAGCAATGAAGACAATAATACTTTTGACGAGAATTCTTTAGAAGGTACGATTGAACTAACAGAAATCCTTGCACCTACAGAGGTTGAACCTTCCCACACATCGGAAGAAACAAACCCTTCCGACATCGACGAAAAAGAAAATGATACTTTTTTGGAAAATATAAGCCGACATCTTACTGCATTAAGTCACGAAGAGAAAGAAGGGAAAAGGGAAATTACAGAAAACCCTCTTCAAGATTTATTACCGTTTTCCTCTAAGTTTGTAACACAGCAAGGCTATTTCAAAGAAGACGATCTCCCCAAGTCTTTGTTCGTTCCAAAAAATGAAAATAATCTTATAAAACATGATTTTTCAGATGATTTTTTATCCTTTGACCCGGAAATCCAAACGGACATAAAAGGTGAGGATAAAAAAGATGAGGAGTCAATGCGTTCCGAAGACTTAGCTGAACAAGAAATAATGACGATTAAAAACATGGAGCAAACGGAACACAGCATTTCCCCTGCCCAAGATATCGACCAAGACGAAGCCGATCTTTTTGAGAGTGCTAATTCTGAAGTTATGCAACTCACAGAAGACATGCTTTTACCCCAACAAAACATCAAAACAGACAATAAGGCTATAGAACTGGAATTGGACTTAACTCCCCAAAACGGTGGAAAACATCAAAAAACAAACAGTTCAAAACTGGAACTTCTTTGGGATAGTCCCGAAAACCAAGAAACACCAAAAGAAAGCAATCAAATAACAGAAAAAAATGATACCCTTTCATTTTTTCCGGAAAATAAAGATTAAATGGTGAAACTATGAAAAAACTATTACTCCTTTGCTTAGGAATATCTTTACTCAGCGCCTGCGCAGGACAAAACTATTTTCAAACACACTACCAATCTGCGCATAACACTGACTACCAAATCTGCCAGCAGCCCCAAGTCGGAACCTTACCCGAATATAAAGATTATGATGAGTTTATAAGCACCATGTATGAAGATGGCTATGTTCCCATCGGAAATGCCCAATGGGAAGGCGGAAGAGTAAACGCATCAGAAGACGCATATGAGCAAGCCCTTGCCGTACAAGCTTGCCTTGTGCTTTGGCGTGAAGATTTCTCGAGAACAGAACAAGGAACACGGTTAGAGTCAGAATTTATTCCGGGCAGAGACATCGTCACCACACGTTCTGACGGCGTACAAGTCGTCACCCATATCCCGGGTGAATACCGAAACTATGAGGTGCCTTACTCAAGAGACAAGTTCGTTTACAGCGCAATTTTTTTTGCTAAAGACTCCAATAATCCCAGTGGAATGCGTGTAACAACACCCCCAACGGAACTTATGAGAAAGCTTGACAGCAGAGCGGGACTTTATGTCCAAGGTGTACGTAAAGGCTCACCGGCGTACCAAGCGAATATCTTTTCAGGTGACATCATCCTTCGAATAAACGGCAAAGACGTCTATGCAGGTGATTCCTTTAATTTTAGGAAGGGAAACAGTTACAACTTGACCGTTTATCGAGACGGTAAACGAATCAAAAAAGAGCTTGTTTTGTAAACATCCTCTATCATGTATATAAGAAAGGTAAGTAGTTTGTTTTACACAAAAATGCTTACCTTTTTTAATGGTATAATAAAAAGCATATTATTTTAATTTATCGTCCCATTATTAAAGCTTTTTGCTTTAATAATGGGATTTATTCCCCCCCCTCAAAAAACTTTAATTTGTAAAAGTATAGCTTATTTAATAAAAAAAATCATATAGTATGTGAATACTCAATGGATTATCAAATCTAATGTTAATGCAAAATGCTATAAAGTTTTTTCAGGAAGGGGAGGGTTTGGGAGGGGAAACCTCATCTTTTTCAAAAAATGGGGTTTCCCCTCCCAAGAAAAACAAATTGAAATATCAATTCGTGCCCAAAAAGTGCAAAAAAAATTGCTTGCCAAGTGGGCTATAATATGGAATTAATAACGGTTTACATTGAATACGCATTTTGCAACGAACAAGCAAGAAAGTGATGCGAACTTTCTACTATCTCAAACCATAGAAAATATGGAAAGACGGAAAAGAAATGGAACAATTTTTTCAGCAGGTTATAAACGGTTTAGCCATTGGGGGCATCTACGCGTTGGTGGCTCTCGGTTATACTATGGTTTATGGCGTGCTCAAGCTCATCAACTTTGCCCACGGTGATTTGTTTACCATCGGGGCGTATCTTGGTTTGACGGTTTTTGTCAGTATGGGCCTTGCGGGAAGTTTACCCGTTTGGGCTTCTATTGTGGTTGTGGCCGTTATGGTTATGGGGCTTGTGGCCTTGCTTGGGGGAATTTTGGAAAGGGTGGCCTATCGACCTTTGCGTAATGCCAGCCGTTTATCTGCGGTGGTTTCTGCCGTGGGTGCGTCCATTTTTTTCCAAAACGCCATTTTGCTTCTTTGGGGCGCAAATTATTATGTGTACCCCGAAGAAATGCGCCTGACCGCCATTATTAATGTTTTTGGCATGGGCGTTCCTGTTATCCGTTTTATTTTAATCGGTGCTTCCATCTTATTGATGTTGGTGCTTTATTGGTTTATCAACCGCACAAAGACAGGCACCGCCATTCGTGCGGCCGCCATCGACCAAGGTGCTGCACGCCTTATGGGGATCAACGTTAACCGCATTATTTCCTTGGTATTCCTTATCGGCCCGGGTCTTGGCGGGGTTGCGGGGGTTATGGTTGGTCTTGCCTACGGACAAATTGACTTCAATATGGGCTTTTCTTATGGTCTAAAAGCGTTTACCGCCGCAATTTTGGGCGGTATCGGCAATATCCCCGGAGCTATGATCGGTGGGCTTTTGCTCGGCCTCGTGGAAACCTTGGGGGCGGCCTATTTGACCATTGCATGGAAAGACGCCATTTCTTTCTTTGTTCTTATTCTTATTCTCATCATTCGTCCCACTGGTATTTTAGGGGAAAGGGTGGCCGATAAACTATGATACGTTCACAAAAAGTCCTCTATTCGCTTATAGCGATCTTTGTCTTGGCGATGACTGTTTTGCCAAGCTTTATGAATGCCTACTGGACGGCGGTTTTCGTCAGTATTGCCCTTGGTACTTTGCTGAGCCTTTCCTTAAATGTTATTCTTGGGCAGGCTGGGATTTTCAACATGGGACATGCGGCTTTTTATGCCATCGGTGCCTATGTTACCGCTATTTTAAATACTCGTTACGGTATCCCCATTTTGTTCTTATTACCCGTGGCAGGGGCGGCTTCGGCCTTTTTCGCCATGTTGGTGGCACGTCCCATTATCCACTTAAGAGGGGATTATCTCTTAATGGTGACCATCGGTATTGTGGAAATTGTACGTATTGCCTTGGTAAATGATATCGGTGGCTTGACGGGAGGCGCAAACGGCCTTTTTGGTATTGCTCGCCCTGAAATTTTTGATATTAAGATTAAAAAATCTGCTCAGTTCTATTATCTTCTTTGGTCTTTTGTCGGCTTAACCGTACTTTTATTCCACTTCCTCAACTGTTCTCGTTTTGGCAGAGCCCTTTCTTGCATTAAGGAAGACGATGTGGCCGCCGAAGGTTGCGGTATCGATGTAGCCCGTTATAAACTCTTAGCCTTTGTACTCGGTGCGTTCTGGGCAGGCATGGCAGGAACACTCTTTGCAGCCAAGATGACTATTATTTCCCCCGGTTCCTTTACATTCTGGGATTCCGTGCTTCTTTTTGCCGCCGTTATTTTGGGTGGTGGAAGCCAAGCAGGGGTTATTTTGGGTTCTTTCCTTGTTTTTGGTTTGCCCGAAATTTTCCGTGGTTTTGCAGGGGCTCGTATGCTTATTTTTGGTTTGGCGTTGATGGTAATGATGGTTATTCGTCCTCAAGGTATTTTGCCTCCGAGGGCTCGCCGCTACAAACTTTCACCCGAGTCACAAGCAAAAGCCGATAAAGCGGCAGAATACGTCAAACATTCTCAAACCCAAAACTATCACCTTCAATCCACAAAGGAGATGGCATGAGTCAAACTGTCTCCAAACCAATCCTAAGCCTTGATGGCGTGACCAAAACCTTTGGCGGACTTCGTGCTGTCAGTGACATGACCTTTAACGTGGCCGAAGGCTCCGTTATGGGCATTATCGGGCCAAACGGTGCCGGTAAAACCACCGTGTTTAACCTTATCACAGGTAACTATGTCCCCAATGAGGGAAAAATTCTTTTCCAAGATAATTCTTTGGTTAAGCTTCGCCCTCATCAGATAGTGGAAAAAGGGGTTTCCAGAACTTTCCAGTCCATCAGACTTTTCCCGAACTTACCCGTTATCGAAAACGTGTTGGCGGGTCATCACTGTCGCATGAAAAGTGGTCTTTTCTCATCCATGTTTCGCTTGCCTTCCCAAAGAAAAGAAGAAGCACTGGCGCTTGACAGGTGCATGCAAGAATTGGAATTTGTAGGGCTTGCCCACATGTGGAACGAAAAAGCAGGTAGTCTGTCTTACGGTAACCAAAGACTTCTTGAAATGGCAAGGGCTCTTGCCTCCGATCCCAAG
>CAYJHY010000038.1:0-13413 GCA_964369875.1 uncultured Mailhella sp. | reverse complement strand
TTGAAAATAAACCATCCTTCACTTATTAAAGTTTTTTGAAGGGGGTTTGGGGGAACAATTTTTTGCAAAAAATTTTCCCCCAAAAAAAATAATCTTAAAACAAAAAATCCCTTAAACAACTTCCACACGGGCGGCGGCTTTGCCAAAATCCGCGTTGTATAATTCATCGAGAAAGTGTGGCAAGAAGGAGCCGGGGCCTTGACATTTTTTGGCTGCGTTCTCCCCTGCTTCGGCAAATAAAGCCATGGCAGAAACGGCTCCTATAAGCGGGCTTTTGGCAACGGACATGCATGCGCCTGTCATGGCTGTGGCGGAACAACCGATGCCTGTAACCTTGGTCATAAGCGGATCTCCGCCTGTAACTTGCACGACTTTTTTCCCGTCGGTGATCATATCAATAGCACCGCTGACGCTGACTACCGTATTAAAATTTTTGGCTAAAGACTTTGCGTGCTTAAGAGCGTCCAAACTGTCTTTTGTGCTGTCCACGCCTTTTGTGGCGCCGATTTCACCTGCCAAGGCAAAGATTTCTGAGGCATTGCCCCGCAAAATGCAAGGCTTTACGGTGCGCATAGTATTAAGAGCGGTTTCCGTGCGAAGACGGGAAGCCCCTGCTCCCACGGGGTCAAGCACCACAGGTTTTTGGTATTTGTTTGCAAAATCACCCGCAACATTGATGGAAGCGATAACGTGCTTATCCAAAGTTCCGATATTAAGTACCAGTGCATCGATTATTTTAACAATATCTCCCATTTCCTCCTGGGCATGCGCCATGAGCGGAGAAGCGCCTGCAGAAAGTAAAACATTGGCGTTGACTTGCATAACTACAAGATTAGTGATGCAATGAACAAGGGGAGATTTTTCACGCATTTGTTCCAAAGTTTTTAAAACATCTTTTTGCATAGAGGCCTCACGGGATAGCTGTTTATATAGTTGAAATCTCAATTGATTTGGTATAAAGCAAGGTTTCTAAGAGCTTAGCAACGGGAAGCCCGGCAACCGTATCCCAAGCTCCTTTAATACCGTTTGACAAAAACATCCCTATTCCTTGTATGCCATAGGAACCGGCTTTGTCCATACAGTCTTTACTTCTCACGTAGGCCTTGAGTAAATCTTGAGGCCACGGAGCAAAGCATACTTCCGCAGTATCACAAAATAAAAAAAGTTGTTTCTGCTCAACATGATACATAGAAACGGCTGTCAGCACTGTATGACTGTTCCCTGAAAGCTTTGTGAGCATACTAAGGGCATCGTCTTCGTCTTGTGGTTTTCCGAGAATTTCATTGCCAAAGGCAACAATGGTATCGGCGGTAATGAACACTGAGTTTTTTATAAAATCTGATTGTATATCAACGTCGGTGTTGTTCGAGGCTAAATTTTGCATATTGACGAGGCAAAGAGGAAACGACAATTCGGAAATGGTTTGTGAATGTTCTTGCAATTCTTTCGCGAACACTGTGAAATCAATACCTTTATCTTCCTCAGGCTTTACAATACCAAAAGAAGTAAGCTCCTGTAACATTTTTTCTATAACCATGCGTAAAACATAATCTTTCGGCACTTCGCCTTGAGTCGGTCTTGCTTCGGTATCGTCCTTGGCAAGAACCCCCACTTGATTCACGGCTTGGAGGTGTGAATTTACGATATTCTGATTTATAGAAATATTTTTCGTGTTACTTTCAATCGTTGCGTCTAAAATTTCCTTCACCTGAGACGGCAAATAAAAATCAATTCCCAAATCTCTAAGAAATTGTTGCCTTCTTGGTGATTTGGAAGCTAAAATAAGTTTTTTTGAGGCTGAAAAAAATTGTGTCATAGAATACTAAAATAATGATAAAAGATAAAAAAGGGGTAAACAATAGCCATTGCTTACCCTTTCCACGAAGAATTTACTGAACGGGATTACTACCGGTATCGGCAGCAGCCACTTGATTTTCATCCGCGTCAACCACACGGCCTTGTAACCAGAAAATAATATCTACTTCATCGCCTTCTTTGGGCTCATAGCCATTTTGACAAACCTTAGCAGGGGCATACATCATAAGTTTCATAGGTTTTTTATGGCCAAAAGTAGTCATAAAGCGATATACTTTTACTTCGCCTTTTTCGGGGCCAAATTCAAAACTTTCACACTTTTCGATGATAGCACGGGCTTGATATTCGGAAGCAACAGGGGTTGGGCCTAAAATACGTTGTCCGCGAAGCTTCACTTTTACAGGGGGAACATCTAAACGAGTTTTCCCCGGATTATCATCGAGCCACATTTGTGCAAGGCGTTCATAGTCGGGGCCTTGGGTAATGGTAAGCTCGTCAAGAAGAGCCGGACGCATAGCAAGACAAAGTCCTGACATATAAAAGGTTTGTTCAATGCCTTCGGTAAGGTCGATTTTTTTATCTCTGAAATAGAGGGGATCATAAAACCAAAGCAGTTCATTATGCTCATCGATTTGACAGCCCACTTCCCCTTCAATACCATTTTTCCAATCATATGTTTTTTCAATTTGCAAGGTGTTGGCAACCCCTTCCATAAAGGGGGTAATACTATAAGGGGTAAGCTCTCCACCGGGTTTTCCGCTGACTATAGCTGCGGAACGCAATGGAGAATTTTGTGGCCAAGCAAGCAAAATAGTTTCTTTTTTTTCATTTTTTTGCATCCAAGCAGGTCGTGTTCCGCCATGCTTGGCTGTAGCGGTAAGTACGGTTGGTAACTCTTTGAGGCTCTCAAGCAAAGTGGACCACGGTCTTTTCATATCTTCCAAATGTTGCATTTTTGTTTCCTTATTCTCAAAATTCTCACAATACTCAAAGATAAACCAATAAAAAGAACGTCATCGATTACGCCCCAAGGTACTTTGATGGTATGCATTACTCGTTTTTCTTATAACAAGTTTTTTTTATGAGGTCTATCTTATATTTTAGTCTCAATTTGCTTTATTGTCGGAAAATTTTACAAATTCAATATTTTATTATAAAAGATAAAAATTTTAAATCTGTAAATCTCTACTTGGCAAGGCGTGTCACTTCTGTTATATTCTAAAAATACTAAAAGGAAAGAGAAAGGATATGAGCACTTCGCAAGCCAGAAACTTTTTTTCGCAAGATTTATGTGACCAAGTAGTGCATAATTTTGATGCTCTGCTCAGGTCCTTTGACTACAAGGAGGAGCTGGAACTTTTTGAGCTCGGCTTCTTTCAATTTCGATTGAAACATGATTTAATCTTAGAAATCAAAGCCTTGTACACAGCCCTTTGGAAACTTTGTTTATGCCGTTCTTTCCCCGAACATTTTGAGCTTATTTTTCAACAGTATTTGGATACAAAGTTGCCAAGTATGTATAAAAAAAGCCAAAACATTTCCATGTACCATAAAATCGGTGAATATAATGAACTTCTTTCCATCCGAAACAATTTGGACTTTACTCCCATAAGTCACCACTTGCTTTCCCTTCTCAACCTAAAGGATGAAGAAGCTCGTAAAATGAAGCTTAAAGTCGCTTTACATTTGCGAAAAACCTACACCAATCTTTTTGAATGTTTATTCTGAGGGATTTTTTGTTTAACCTTTTTATTGTCTAACTTTTATCAGCAAGGATTATCATATGCCTCAATATGGCGATTTAGTTTGTGTTGTTTCCGTTAACGGAAAAAGAAAAATGCACCGTGTTCTCGAAAGAGAAGATTGGCACACCCAACACGGTATTGTTTCCATGACGGATGTAGTGCAAACGGAATTTGGCTCCGAAGTAAAAAGCTCCCTTGGGATTCCCTTTCGAGTGGAACGCCCCCAGTTGCATGACCTCATCATGGGGATTAAACGCCAAACGCAAATTATGTACCCAAAAGATATGGGTATTATCTGTATGAAACTTGGCGTCGGTAACGGCAGAACTATTTTGGAAGCCGGTAGCGGTTCCGGAGGTTTTACCATCGCGCTTTCTTGGTTTTCAGGAGAAAAAGGCCGTGTGCACAGCTTTGAAGCCAGAGAAGAATTTCATAAATTGGCGCAGAAAAACGTAGCATGGGCAGGCGTTGGCGAAAACGTCACCTTCCACCACAGAGATATTGAAAACGGCTTTGGCCTTAATGACCCAAGTATTCTCAACGGCAAAAAAGCCGATGCCCTCTTCCTTGATGTTCGCACCCCATGGGATTACCTCGAACATGCCTTGGAAGCCCTTGTGCCCGGTGCGCCTATCGCTTTTTTATTGCCTTGCGTAGACCAAGTTTCCACCTTGTTGCTTGCCCTTGAAAAACTTCCCTTTGAAAGTACAGAAGTGCTTGAAGTTTTAGTCCGTCCCTGGAAAGCTGTTCCCGACAGATTGCGCCCCGCCGACAGAATGTGCGCCCACACTTGCTTCCTCGTTTTCACCAAACATCAAGAAAGAAGCGAAGATTGGGACAATAATTTGAAATTGGGCACTCGTGAACGCAAACAGCAGGCCGCAAGACAAAAACGTTTGAAACTGAGTGACGACGCCAACGCCCATGACAGTGATGACACGGACATGATGGATGACGGCGATATCTAAACCTCGTCGAATCTCACTTTAACCGTTCTCTCTATACTGAACTATTCTAGGGTATGTTTCCAAAAAGATGTATTCAATTTTTATGCATCGCTTGGAAATATGCCCTAAAATAATCTAATAAATAAAACATTTTCTTCATACACGCTTTGCGAGCTTCTTCTGACGTTTGCAAAGCTTATCTAAATTATACGCTATGAATATTACCTTACAAAATATCTCCAAGGCCTACGGTGGCCGTGACATACTCAATGATTTCTCCTTAGATGTGGTAGACGGTATGCGCCTTTGCGTATGCGGTGCCAACGGTTGCGGTAAATCAACCCTTATTCGTATTATGGCAGGAGCTTCTGCCCCCGATTCAGGTCGGGTTATCACCCCAAAAGATTGTCGTTTGGGTTATGTTGAGCAGATTATTGAAGAAAGTGAACTCGACACGGAGCTTTTAACGTGGGTAAAATCCGCCCTGCCCGACTGGAGCGATTTTTGGCAAGAATGGGACGAGGCCCAACAAAACAACGACAGCGCAACCATTCAAAGTTTAATGGCCAAACAAAGCGAAATTGAAGCAAAATATGGCTATAACCCTGAACAAAAAGCACAAACCGTGCTTTCAGGTCTTGGTTTTACCTCCGAAAAATGGAGCATGAGCCTTCGTAAACTTTCAGGCGGATGGCGTGAAAGAGCCAAGCTTGCAAGGGTCTTGGTAGCAGGTGCCGATATCTTGCTTCTTGACGAACCCACCAACCACTTAGACTTGGACGCTGTGGAATGGCTTGAAGAATTCTTGCTTACCTTCCAAGGTTCCCTTATTTTTGTAGCCCACGACAGGGTTTTTATGGATCACATAAGCACCCATGTGCTCTATCTTGGCGGTTCAAAACCCGTGATGAGAAAATCTACCTTTTCCCAATTTCTGATTATGCAAGAAGAGCTTGAGGAACAAAAGGAAAGAGAAGCAAAAAAAATAGCCGAAGCCATCGACCATAAAATGGATTTTATACGTCGCTTTAAAGCAAAAGCCAGTAAGGCGCGTCAAGCTTCCTCCCGTCAAAAGCAAGCGAAAAAACTTGAAAAAGAAATGGAAAATTTCCAACCCGAAGCCAGACGTCGTGAGCTTGCCTTCAAATGGCCCGAAGCCGCCAGAAGCGAAAAGGTCATTATTTCTGCCGCAGATTTAGCCTTTCAATTCTCCGATGGAGTCAGCCTATGGCCACCGCTTACCTTCACGCTCTATCGCGGTCAACGCATCGGTCTCGTAGGTCATAACGGTTGCGGAAAATCCACGCTTCTAAAAATCCTTGCTGGGAAACTCGGCAAAACAGGCGGAAACATCCAATCAGGTTCCCTCACTCGCATGGGTTACTATAGCCAACAACAAGCGGAAACCTTCGCCCTCACAGGAACAGTGCTCGGCGAAATGCGCAGGCTTTCCGATCCACGCACCACAGAAGAAGAACTTATGAGTGTGCTTGGGCTGTTTATGCTCGGTCACAATTTTTTTGATCGCTCCATCTCCGCCCTCTCGGGAGGGGAGCGCAGTCGCCTCGCCCTCGCCGTACTATTTTTGGCACGCTGTAACTTTTTGGTACTCGACGAACCCACCAACCATCTTGACTTGGAAAGTCGTGAAGCCCTCACCGAGGCTCTTGAAAGTTTCGACGGCACAGTCTTGGTTGTTGCCCACGACAGGCATCTTTTATCCACTGTTTGCGACGAGGTTTGGGAAGTAACCAAGCAAGGTTTCGTTCTTTACGAACGAGGTTTCGAAGAATACGAAGCCGCTCGCCAACTCGAAAAATCTACCATAAAAAGCAACATCAAATCCCAAAAAATTGCCGAAAATAAAGCCTTGGTAGAAAGTGGATTTCTCGAAAAACCCAGCCTTTCAAGGGATGAGCAAAAACGCATCAAACGAGAACAGGCAGACCAAAGAAACGCCCTTTCTCGCCAGCTCAAGCCCCTACAAAACAAGTACGCCGAGTTAGAAGCACAAATGGAAAAAAGCCTTGCCCGTCAAGCAGAGCTTGAAGAACTCCTCGCACAGCCCGAAGCTTACGAAAACGGACAAAAAGCCTCAGAAATGCTCAAGGAATTCCACGATATTCAGGTTAGAGCCGAAAAAGAACTCGAAGAACTCAGCGCCATGGAAGAACAAATCAACGCCATGAAAGAACAAATGGGGTAGTAAGAGTATTTTTGGGGATGGTTATTTATTGGGGGAGGGAGAACCCCCACCCTCTCCACAAAAAACTTTAATATTAAAAAGTATACATTTACTAAATATTTTTTAAATAACAAGGTCAAATAAACGGCTTCTTGTAACTACAAGAAGCCGTTTATTTAATTCTATTGCCCTAACCCAAAGTTACTTTCAAAAGAGTTTAAACTCTTCTTGCTTACAAAGGGGATTTTCCCCAAGATAGAGTTCTTTTGCGCAAAGCTTGAGGCCGAGTTTTGATTTTGTTCCGTATTTTTGATCACCGACGACGGCATGGCCGAGTTTTGCACTTTGCACACGGATTTGATGTTTACGTCCCGTAAAAATTCCGACTTCCACCAAAGAATTTCCGTCTTTCTCCTGTAGAAAGCGATAAGAAGACAAAGCTATTTTTGCATGGCTGTCCGATTCGGGATATTGTTGTACATAGAACGAAGAAAGGCTAATTTGCTTTGGTAATTCCGCAAGCAGACTATTGTCCTCTTGAGCAAAGAAGAGGCCTTTTCGCGCAAAGACTATTTTTTCAAAAACATGTTTTTCTTCTTTGGTAAGATAAATTTCTTTCTGAGCTACAACTTCTTCTATGGTCAAAGCTCGCATGCGCCCGATTTTATCGTCATAAAAAATATAATGCAAGGCGTATGCGGCTTCTTGGGACTTTTTATGCTCGCAGAGTTTCTGTATATCCCCTAAAAGCCATGCTTCGTATATTTTCCTTGCTTTTTTGATGTGTCCGTTATCGTCTAAAAAAGCGTGCTCTTCTTGCATAAAATCAGAGAGATAGCGCAAGGCCTTATGGGTTTTCCCGATAAGTACAAGCCCTGTTGTATCCTTGTCTATGCGATGAGCAGGAGCGGGTTTAAAGGAAGCTTTTGCATAGGCATGGTTGAGAATTTTCACCAAGTCTGTTGATTGCCCTGTTCCCCCTTGACAAGCAAGACCAAAGGGTTTGTTAATTACCAATAGGTGCTCATTTTCGTAGACTTTTTCTATGATAATTCCTTGCCTATTTTGCTTATAACAAAGCACAGAATTGTCTTCGGACTTAGTCTCTGCTTTACCTTTGTTCTTATTGTCGCCATTTGCGTCAATGATGACGATTTCACTCGTTGCATTTCCCTGCCCTATACTTTCTTCTTGAACGTTTACGCATAAACCACAGGAAGCTTTTACATTGGCAAAAGGAGGTAAACGTACCATATCATTTTTTTCAAGCCGTGTTTCAGCCTTGGCTCTTTTGCTGTTTATGCGAACTTGTCCGCTACGCATCCAGCGATACAGTTCGGCATTTTCATTTTCCAAAGAACGACGCAGAAATATAAGAAGTTTTTGACCGGCGTGGGCTTCATCGACTTGTAAAAAAAGGGGCATAGTATTTTCCTTTATTTCCTATAAACAAGAATCCCCTCGAAGATATTCAAGGGGAAACAAGTGAAATACAATATACCGTACATCTACGGAACTGTTTCTGAATTATTATTTAATTCAACCCTACTCATATTAAAGTTTTTTGTGGAAAGGGGGAGGGTTTGCCCAATATCAGTTGGACGGAAAACACTATTTTTTTCAAAAAATAGGTTTTCCCCCTCCCAAGAAATCATCTTAATCCCAATCTCTTACACAGCTGATACCACAGCGGGTGCATTTAGTACCAAACTGATAAGATAGCCGGTGTAAGCAAGATAGCACAAGAAGAGCACGGCGCCTTCGTAGCGAGAAAGAATGCCTTCTTTTTGCTTGCCCACTTTGATACAAAACAGAAGAAGTAAGGCGGTGAGGGCGGCAACAATGCTTAAATCTCTGCTGACCACTTCTTGGGTAACGGGAATGGGAGTGATTACCCCTGCAACCCCAAGTACAAGTAAGGTATTGAAAAAGTTTGAACCGACAATATTACCGATAACAAGACCGTGTTCATTTTTGCGAGAGGCGGCGATGGAGGCGGCAAGTTCGGGCAAACTGGTACCGATGGCAACCACGGTCAAACCGATAATAATTTCACTTACGCCGAAGGAAGAGGCGATACCCACTGACGCCCAAACCAAAAGACGAGAGCTGGCCACAAGCAAAATAAGTCCTACAACCAACCAAAAAACAGCGGTTGACATGGGCATCACTTCTCCGCCGTCATCATCTATTTTTGCAAGAGGGCTATTTTCATCAAGCACTTGTTTCAAGGAGTCAAGCTGTCTTTTTTCTTGCATACTTCTTCTGATGGACATAAACATAATAATACCAAAAACGGCAAGCATTATGAGAGCATCGAGGCGTGAAATTTGTAAATCCCACAATAGAAAAATTGAAAGTATGGTAGCAAAAAGCAAAAGAGGAATTTCACGAGTGGTTACGGCACGCTCGATACCGACAGGTGAAATCAGCACGGTAAGTCCCAAAATAAGTGCGATATTCGTGATGTTTGAACCGTACACGTTACCAAGAGCAATACCGGCATTCCCTTCGTAGGCGGCAAGAGAAGACACCGTCAACTCAGGGGCAGACGTACCAAAGCCCACAATAACCATACCCACAAGTAAACTGGGCATACCCAGATTAGTGGCGATAGAAGAGGCTCCGTCCACAAATTTGTCAGCACTCCACATAAGCACCACAAAACCGACAATCAATCCGCCGATAAATAATAACATAATTACTCCTTATTTAAGACTTCTGGATAACTATAAACATAGTGATAAATTTTGCACACGTATAAAGCAAAACTTTTAAACTAAAATTTAAATTATGCATAAGAGGTCAGTAAAAATCAATCAGTTAACAACAAAAGCATAGTTTTGTTTATTCTTGGTTTTTGGTCGCATCTGCGTTGCAAACACTCCAAAACACCTTGCAAAATGAATTTTGCAAAAGTTTTTATTTTTACAACTGCCACTTGTTAGCAGTTGACCATGGAAACAGCAAGTCCACCAAGGGAAGTTTCCTTGTACTTGGCGTTCATTTCTTTACCGGTTTCGCCCATAGCCGTGATAACAGAGTCAAGACTCACTTTATGGTCATGGGGGTTTTCACTTATGGCGATAAGAAATGCGTTATAAGCTTTAACTGCTCCCATAGAATTTCTTTCAATACAAGGGATTTGCACAAAGCCACCCACAGGATCGCAAGTAAGTCCCAAATGATGCTCAAGAGCAATTTCGGCGGCATTCCAGCTAATTTCGGCCGTATAACCACGAGCATGACATAAAAGCGCCGCCGCCATAGCCGAAGCCACACCAATTTCTCCTTGACATCCCACTTCTGCCCCAGCAATAGCCGCGTTATGCTTTGCTAAAAAGCCGACGGTTACTGCCGCCAAAAGCCCTTCTCTCAGCGCCCTATCTCCAATATGCATATCATGACGCATAGCATAAAGAAGCGCGGGTAAAACACCGGAAGCTCCACAGGTAGGTGCGGTGACAATAACGCCGCCATCGGCATTTTCTTCGGCTGTTGCCATAGCATACGCATTCAGTAAAGTCAGAAATTTTTCATGCCCCATAAACAAATTTTTAGATCTTTCAAAAAGCATGGGAGCTTTACGCTGTACTTTTAGGTAGCCCGGCAATACGCCATCTTTTTGAAGGCCACGATTAACACTATCGAGCATATTTTCAATAAGTTCATCAAGTTGGCATAAAATTTTCGCTCGAGACATACCTGTAATCGCTACTTCATTATCAAGCATCAATTCATGTATGGCCAACCCCTCGTGCTCAAGGCAAAGGCTAAAACTTCGCATAGTATCATAAGGGTGACACGGTTTACCTTGTTCTTTGGCTATAAACCCTTTATATTGGATAAATCCACCCCCAACAGAATAGTATTCTCTTTCAAATAAAACTTCTTTATTGCTTCCGAGCAAACGAATAATCAAAGTATTATTATAGGGAAATTCATGCACAATGCTATCAAAGATAACGTCTTCAAGCGCAAACATAATAGGCGTATCGCTTACACTGACAGCATAAACAGCCTTGGGATTGGATTGTAATTGTTGTAACAAACCTTCGGGACATTTTGAAGGTTCATGCCCCAAAATACCGGCCATAACCGCTACATCGGTTCCATGCCCCGCGCCTGTTGCACTTAAAGAGCCGTACAAACGTACTTCAATTTGAGTAGGCGCACTTGCCCATTCTTTCGATGTTTCGGTACAAGAGCGTATAAAATCATAGCCCGCTTTCATTGGGCCTATGGTATGTGAACTTGAAGGACCGGGACCACACTTTAATAAATCAAAAATTGATGTTTCAATTTGTCTTTCTAGTTTTTTTGTATTTTTTTCCATTATGTAACCTTTATAATCATAAATTTAGTTATTTTCCCCACGTAACCATTAAACTTTTGCGTGATTAATCGCAAAACAAACATCTGCAATCCTTTAGAAAAGTTACGCTTTGCTTTATTCTTAATTTGTGATTGTACTAAAAATAGTTCTACGAAAAGTTGACCGAAATTACTAAAAAATACGCACTTAGCAGATACAATCCCGGACAAACACTCGTAATCAAAATTTTACAAGGAAAGCCATTATTCCTATTTATGGCAGTAACATGTTCAATGTAAAAAACTACTAAACTTAAAGTTTTTTGAACAAGAAGAAGATTTGGAAGGAAAAACATTCGTTATAAAATATTTCCCCCTCCCAATAGACGCAAATAATAGAGAATTAGAACATGCCGGGTAGGTGGATGCCACCTGTAAGGTGAGACATTTCACGTTCCATGTCAGCTTTAGCGATGCGGTTTGCTTCGTTTACAGCGCTAACGATAAGATCTTGTAACATTTCGACATCTTCTGTCACTTGAGGATCGATTGTGATACCAAGCATTTCTTGACGGCCGTTTACTTTAACTTTAACCATACCGCCGCCTGCACTGGCTTCCACGATACGTTCGCCCATATCTTTTTGTAATTTAGCCATTTTATTTTGCATTACTTGTGCTTGGCGCACCAAATCATTCATATTTTTCAAAACACATTCTCCTTAGAGTTTTTTATTTTTACTTGAGCTCTCGTTTCAAGTCACTGCAACGCAAAAGGTTAGCACCAAATTCCCGTTGCAATAAGCGAATTTGCGGATGGTCGTACATGGCTTCCATCATCTCAGCAAGAGTTCTTCTCTCATAGACCTCAACAGTATAACGGATTTTTATTTCTCTTCCAAGAAATTCCGCTAAAAAATTTTCGATTTTTTCCAAAACGGTCTGTAATTGGCGTTTGGCCGTTTCGGTTTTTAAATTAAAAATACATTCTTCTTTATTATATTTGGCTTGGCAAAGTTTTAAATAGGGCAGATATTCCTCAGGAAATTCCTTTTCGATACAAAAATTCATAAAGGTTTCCCAGTCTACTTTTTCAAAATGTTCTTCTTGCTCCTCTTGCCCTTCATGTAAAAATAAATCTTGCTCTCCTTGGGGGAAAACCTGACTATGGGCTTCTTCGCTAAAGGACGTATACGCCTCTTGATAGCCCTCAACGTCTTCAAATTGGCTTTCAAAATCCGCCAGACTGACACTTGTATCGGAATACACATCCTCAAAAGCGTCCTGTTCGCTTTGTAAGGAATTGACTGAATTTCTTTGAGAAGCGTTTTGAGCTTTACTTGTTTCTGCATTGTCAAACGTGCTTGCCGATTGAGCAGACAACCCTTTGTCAACAGCCTTACTCTCTACAAAGGAAGTATTTTCATTTTTTTTATTGACTAATGGCTCATGCACATATTCAAGGCGTTCTTTGGCGGCCTTTTCCATTTCAGCCTTCAAAGCCTCAAGCGGATCCACATACGAGCTTTTTTTATAAGAGGCTTGAGGGACAGGTGCACTCTTTTTTTCTTCCTCAAACTGAGGAACAAAAGAATGTTCCATTGTCTTTGGAGTTATGGGTGTCTCAAAATTTTCTGCACAACTTTCAGTAGAAGAAAGCCCAAAATCTGCATTAAAATCAAAGAGCGCTTCTTCATCACCTATTATGTTTTCACGGCGCAAACTTATTGGCTCATCAGTATTTGACACACCACCAGCTATAATGCCTGACTCAAAAGAGGCGTTATTGGCATGATTTTCCCCTTTCTCGGCAACGCGGAAAGGGGTTACAGCCTCCCCCCGCCCTTGCCCTCCCTCTTGGGGGTGGTGGGGCATAGGCTCACCACTTTGTTTTCCACCGTTTTCAGCTTGTTGCAAGCTGTCGGCACGCAAGTCATTAAGGGGCAAAAGTCGTGGTAACAGCGCAAGATTGAGCATTAAAAGCTCTAAGGCGGCGGCAGGTTCGAGACTCTGTAAAATTCGTCTTTGATTATCAAGAGTCATCTGCCAAGCGGCGTGAATATAGGTCAAAGAAAACTGGGTGGCGTGTTCTTCAAGACGAACAAGTTCTCTGATTGGCATTTGCGAAAGCGCCTCTTTTCCGGCTTCTCGAAGCACCAAAAGATTGCGCCACAGAGCAGAAAATTCCTTGAGAAAAAAGCTCATGTCTATGCCTTGCAAAAACAAATCTTTCAATAATAAAATAATTTTATTCAAGTCTTGATTTGCTAAAGAAGACAAAAGTTTATCCATAAATTCAAGGCCAACAAGCCCAAGCACCTCACGGACTTTTTGATCCGTCAAAACTTCATTTTCCGACAACATAAAGGCAAGGCACTGCCCAAGAAGCGACATAGAATCACGAACAC
>CAYJHY010000037.1:0-13438 GCA_964369875.1 uncultured Mailhella sp. | reverse complement strand
AGCCTCCTGATTTTTTTGTGACAGAAAAACTGCTTTTTCTTCCCACCAGAGAAGGGTTGTGGGGGTATTTGCAGAGGGCGTAAGGTTTTGGGATGTTGTTTGTTCATCGTTGCTGATAATTCCTTGCTTGAAGCACTGTTCCACCACAAGGCCGATCATATAGAGGGCATGGTCACGAGCTTTATTTTCTTTATCCCGTAATTTAGCCTGTAGGGTATCAATTTTGGCGTTGAGAGCTTCTTTCTTCGCTCGATTTTCCTCCAATTGTTCCTCTAATGTTTTGCGTGAGCGTTTGGGCTGAGAAGATTGTGGGGTGTCATCGTTTGTGATGTAGAGGTTTGTGACGTAAATAATGTCGGGAATATCTTGTTCGTTGAAGGGGGCTTATGCTATCAAGATGTCTTCATAGTTGTCATAACCACGGGGTGAATTCAGTGTCTTCTTCGTCATCATCGGGTGCTGGGGTGTTGTTAGATTTGTCATCATTGTTTGTTCCATCGCTTGTATAGTTGGGTTTGTCGTGTGTTGAATTTCCGTTTTCTGAGTAGTTACTTCTTGATTCGATGTTGTTGTTATTGTTGCTGACGTTGATAATGTCGGGGATGTCTGTGCTGTTTGATGAGTCGGGGTAGTCGTCGAAGTCTTTTTCTCCGTTTGATTCACATTCTGGTTTTTGGGTGGTCTGCCACGTTTCGCTTTTTTCGGTTTTTCTGTGATGTTTTCTATCATTTTCTATCTCCTTGAGTAGAGTGTTGAGGGTGTAGTCATTTTGTATTTTCTGTAAGGTTTCTTGTATTTCTACAAAGGTTTTAGAAGTAGAAATATTCCTAATGTTTTCTACAAGTTCGTTATTATCCAAGATGGTTGGAAGTGTAAGTGACACGTTTTCTAACAAGTTCCATCTCTTGAGAATTTGGTCGCTATTGATACTTGTATCTTTTTGTATTGTTTGAGGCGAAATACTTTGTTTTAACAATAAGTCATACTTGTTATCATAATGTTTGAACTGTTCATGAATGGCCTTGATGGTTTTTTGAGCAGAAATTTGAGACGCTAAGTCTTTAATCTCTTTGCTGTCCTGTATCTTGGGCAAAGGTCGGGGTGAACTAATCAAGAAACCCCATTTCTGTAATTCTTTGACAGTATCATGAATACTTGAATCGGTTTGAAGTGAGCTTAATTCGTGTTCTGAGTTTTGTGTATTTGGTATGCTGTTTCCAATTTGACCAATCTGTTGTGGATATTGATTAATCCCTTGGTCACTTGATCCAGAGTTTCTTGGTGAGGCTGTGCGTCCCCATTCAATAGTTTCTTCAAGCTGTCGCCTATCTCTATGGTCATTTGGTTGTGCTTTGTTATATGGTTGTCCATTTGCTGTTGAGTGTTCTCCATAAATTCCTTCAATTGAGAAGGAAGGTTCGATAAGGCTTGAAGTGTTTCCTTGAGCTCTTGCAATTCCGTTTGTAATTTCGTTATTTGTTTCTTCATTCTGGCATATTCTCGAACGATTTCCTCTGCCGTCATTGAGTACCGTTGTATTACTTTCTTGCGGTTCGGCTCGTTCCGAAAAACTACTTGATATTCCACTACTTCCCGTCCCTCTATCGGCGGAAGGCAAAATATGTCCTCTCCCTCCCATTGTGAAATTTTGCGTTCCAATATGGGAATATTCCTGTCTAGTTCTGCATATTTTTTGTTGAGTAGACTCATTGCTAAGCTCCTTTAATTGCTCTTGTATTTGAGCAATTTCTTTGTTTATTTTGTTTTTTACTTCGTGCAACACATTGAGTTCACGGATATCATTATTATACTCGCCAAGGTCTGTACTTATTCCTTTTCGCTCAAGGGCGGTCATTTCTCTCCCCAGATGCTTTGTGGCTATTTTTTCAAGCCCTTGATCTTTGTAACTCCGATGATCAATGTGCGTTCCGTAGCTTGCTAACTTCTCGTTGACCCGAGTTGCCCAGCGCTCTCGTAACCATAAAAATTCTTGGGTGCCCGTGGCCTTATCATCTAAAATGCGTGTTTTGTTTGTGAGCTTTTCACCATCAAAAACACGGCTTGTCCACATTAAGTCAATATGTGGGTTTTGCTTGTCGAGATCGTGAAAATGCACGTCAACCACCACACCATACCTGTCTGCAATATCTTGCGAATACGCATAGCCCACCGCAAGACATTCCTCTTCTGTAAACTCACAAGGAAGCGCAAAATCTCCTCGTCTTGCCGTGGTTGAGTTCTTGCGATTTTCGCTTTGCTCTGCCATAGCCCATAGTTTTTGAGACGTGACAACTTGCGAAGAGGAAACATAGCTCGGTAAAATTACTTTGCTACCGGAAACGCCTTTCTTTTTCCGATAGTCCGCAAGAGAGCCGTCAAGCTTTTGTAAACACGTCGCACCAACATAGGCGGCAGAGGCAATAGCATTTTGACCTTTGCTTCGTTGAACCTTTGAAAAGTGAGCGTGATAAATAGCCATAAAATAATCCTATGGGGAAAGTTGCAATAACTAACCATTTTATTTTTATTACTTTGTCTTCTTTAGATAAGCCTAAGCCCCAGAAACGGCTTTCGGTGTGCTTGCAAACTAAAAGTTTGCGTAAGTGCGCCCTTCTCGTTTTTGCCATTTTCTTAACCTACCCCTTTAATTATACGTTAGTTTTTTTTATTTTGAGCTCGGTAAGGAAAAAAAAGTGAACCTGCTATAAGGGAGTAAATATGGAGATAGAACATGTCTTTACTAAAAAATCATTTAAAATATTTCGATCGCTCACTCAAAATATTATAGACTTATTACCTCATTCTCTTTCTGTTTTTGAAGCCATATCTGTATTTATAAACAAATACGAAGAGAATTCTTCACAGATTGACAAAGAACTAGCAATGTCTCTTGAAATTGACTCAAGCTATCTTTCTATTAAAGTAAAGCTGTTTTATATTTGCATGGCGCTAAGAATTCGCTATCCTAATTTTTTTCCGGCTCCAACCCTTTGTATTCTGCTAGCATCCTGTATTGATAAAGAAGTAAAAACACACAAAATTGCTAAACTATACTTGCAAAGTACGGAACTTTTACCGCTTGTATTTTTACTTTCAGATGAAATCACAGACATTTATTTTACGTTTGCCGAAAGTACGTCCATAAAAGCTCTAGAACAAAATTTTCGAGAAAATGAATATTTTTATGAAAATTCGACTAATTGGCATTGTTATAATGATAAAGAACCTGAAAACACAGCTCATAGGTGTCGGCAGAGTATGCAAAAGGACGGATTTTTGCTTATGCAATATCCGCATGCGTCGCCTACAGACAAGGAATGTTTTGTTACAGAAGATTTTCAGACAAAAATAATATATACTTCTTGGAATTTTTTGAGCAACGGAGAATATCGACAAGTACGCAAGGACTTAATTACTTCTATGCAATTAGATAGTGTTATTCAATTGCCATTGCCATCAAGGGAGGGCAATAAAAATTATCCTGCATTACTGGTGTTGAACAAACAAGCAGGACAAGAGAATCAAAAAGTTAAGATGTATGATTTAAATTCGTTGGCTAATCATCTTGAGCATCAGAAGTATTTTTCTTATACGAAAGACAGCTTAAATGTCTTGTTGGATCACTTACATAAAAGCCCTGAACAAGAAACATTTTCGGACACTTTCTCCTATAAAATTTTAGTGCCAAACACTGCATTACTGGAAGAAAAAGGGCAAAGATTAACGCCAAGCTACTATATTTTGCAAAATAAAAATACAGACAAAGATTCAAGCAGACCCTTGAGTGATTTTGCGGAAATTTTACGTTTTCAAGATACTCGTCTTTCTCATAAAAGCTCAGAGATTATACATTTCCAAAACGAAGATTTTGGTAAAACTTTATTTAGAGAAGCCAACCTCAAAGATATAGATGAGCTTACGGGATTTTATCTGAGCGATGATGCAAATTTTGTCGAAGTGCAAACACCTTTCACTAAACTGAACAAACATATTCTTAAAGATGGGGATATTTTGTTTACTTTTAAAGGAAGTCGAACAACCATAGGAAAAGTAGGCTATGTGGACATAAATCTTAATAAAGAGCCAGAAGAAAGCAAGAACGATAACGACACTTTTTCCTTACACGGGGAGATTGTGTCAGATTTACCATCAATTACAGGAAATTCCTTTGTGATTATCAGACCAAAGCAAGACGTTCCCCCTTTTGTGTTGTTCCATTACCTTAAACAATCGAAAATACAGCAACTTCTTCAAAGTAAAGCCAGTGGAACCTCGGTTCTTTCCATAAATATTACCGCTATAAAGAATATTCCTCTTACTGCCCCTGAGTTTTTGGAGGATAGTCAGAAGGTAGAGGGAATTTATAATTATTATAATGAATTGAAACAGGGTGTACAAGGAATTCTTCAACATAAACGACAGTTGAAAGACCTCAAAAAAACAAAAGAATCTCAACTGAAACTTGTTTAGGCTATAAAGCCAAGATAAAGCAACTGAACTTCAATCACCATATAACAATCCTTATTGGGAGGATTCGTATTCCAAGGATTAAGCGTGTTTAAACCAATAAAAGAACAATCGTCTTTTGTGGTTTTAAATGGCATATGAAAATGACCGTATACCCAAAGCTTTAATTTATTGGGTGTAGATTTAATATGGTAGAAGCATTTATCCAAGTAATCTGTGGTGGGATCATGATAGTTTGGGTCGCTGGTGAAAGATTGCGTGTCTAGTGGCATTTGCTCAACAATTGACGCCGGCGCCGTGTGAGAAATCACTATATCAATATCGCTGTAGTCTGTGCCTAAAATTCTTTCTTGACACTCTTTCGAGGGGATTTCTTGTCGCCACCAAGTTTTGTGTTCAACCCTACGCTCTTTGTCAATACTATCGGCACCGCCAAGCATTAAAATTTTTTTCTTGCCAAGCTCCAAGACTGTTCCGGAGTTGCACAAATATATATCTCCGGCATGAGGGAAATATTCACCACTCATGGGCATAATGCTATGTTTTCCATCGTCTTGTCCAAAAATGTTATCGAGCATATCATGATTTTCGTGATTGCCTCGAATCCAGTAAACAGGGGATTTTCCAGAATATTTGAAAAAGCTCTTAGATAGTGTCGTCAAAATGTTCTTTTTGTCAATCTCTTCGTCAGATTTTACTTGCTTTTCGGTCATGTACGTTTATGTACACTCCCTTCAAAGTAAGTTCATCTTCCTTGATATTGCACAAAAATTCCTGATTTGACGACACTATCTAGTGTCTTTATTCCAAACACCAAAATCTCCGCACTGAATAATATAATCGGCAGAAGTTTTTTTCGCTATTATATCAAGGGTTTTAAATGCCCCATGAATGTCGCTTATAATAACAAGTTTTGCCATATATTACCTCCCAAAATATTTTTTGTGAACCCAAATTGGTAAATTTTAAGCTCCACGAGCAAAAAGGCGCTTAATTATGGTTCAAAAAAATTTAAAAAGCAAATTTTTGACAAAACTTTTTCAAAAAAAATAGATGTATTATTACAATACTCTACAATAGTGTTTAAATCGAATATTGCTTTTAGGCATGCTAAGGGCTCAGAATTTTTTTTCGTAGGCTTTAGAGACGAAATATGGAAGTCATTGTTTGAGTTGAGATTAGAAAATATAAACTCAAGAATAATGTTGGGTGAACCCTACAAGAAGTACCAACAAGAAAATACCTTTCTTATTTGTGATTGACTATGAATTTTGGCAAATAGACAACTAGACAGCCCAGTTTCTGCGAGGCGAGATATTTTAACGGCATTGTAAGACTGTCTAAATTTCCAAAAATCAATTCAATTGCTTCAGTAATGCTCTTCCGGAGGCAATAAAATAGCACTTATCTAAGAAATATAAAAAAATTTTCATGTTTTTTTCGTTTCTTCCGTAAAAATAAAAAAAATATTCATATAATAGAAGGTAAAATAATTTTACAGGAGAAACAGAATGTCAAAAAATATAGATGTAAAAAAATTACTAACCTTACAGGAAGTGGCCGAAATTTTGAGAATTAATCGATCTTCAGTGTCTAGACTTCTGAAAGCAAAAGCATTATCATATATAGAGATTGGAAGTCGAAAACTCATTGATGAACTCGACCTTCTGATGTTCCTTGATAATCAAAAAGTAAAAAGCGATGAAACCAGTAGCCGTGTAGGAGAATAATTATGGCTACGGTAACAATACAAAAAAGAAAAAAGAAAGACGGCACAACAAGTTATCCTGTATACTTTGTCGATCCCCAAACAGGAAAGAAAAAGTACCATGCTGTGTATAAAACTAGGAAAGAAGCACAACTTGCAACACATACTTTGCGTGATGTTATAGATAAAGGAAGCGCACCCGAAGCGCGACGTAAAGCCAGAGGGCTTACTTTGGCTGAAATCGGTGAACTATGCAAAGCCACATGGCAAGAGCGGTGTGCCGGCGGAGAGCTTAGAGAAAGTACCATGTCAGGATATTTTGATCACCTCAAAGGTTTACTTCGTTTTGAAAGAAAGGAAGTATTGCCAGATGGGGCAACGCTCACCCACGCGCCTTTAGGCAATCTCAAAATAGCTCTTCTTACCCCCGATATGATACAAAGTGTTCGATCTAATATGGCCGCTCAAATTTCAGCGGTTACTTCTAATCGTAGACTCTTTATCTTAAAGGAATTATGTAAAAGGGCTATGAAAGAAGGGGAGATTGCAAAAAATCCTACTTTGGGATTGAATTATCTCTCTGAAAAAAAGCATTGCCGAACTGCTTTTTTAGTTCCAAAAGAGTTGGATAAATTGTTAGAGCATGCGAAAGAAAATAGAGCGGGATATTTAGTGTCAGCCATTCTTTTGGGTGCGGAACATGGTGCAAGCTTACAAGAAATTACGTCACTAAAATGGTCAGATATCGACTTTGATTTTGACAAGGTTGGTTGTATTACTTTTTTTCGCACCAAAAACGGACGAAGACGAACTATGCGGCTCATGCCTCGTACACGAGAAGCCTTGCTTGAGTGGAAAGAAAAACTAATTTATGAGCGAGAAAAGCTTGGCATTGTCGCAGAGCCCACAGAGGAGATTTGCAGTCGATATGATGGTAGACCTCTAAAAGGAATAAAAAGCTCGTGGAGCGCCGTGCGTAAAGCGGCAGGGCTTGGAGATTTTCATTTCCATGACTTACGGCATACCTTTTGTTCAAGTATTATTATGGCGGGAGGAGATATCAAGACAGCGTGTGATATGATTGGTCACTCAGATATTAAGATGACTAATCGATATACCCACCTTACTCAGCTTGCCCATAATAATATGCAAGATAAATTGGCAAACTACTATAAGAGCGAAACGGGGAATGTCTAAATGCACTGTATGAACAATATGCACCGTAAAGTTTGGGTCATATTTGGGTCATGGAGGCTATTTTGGCATTTTGGCAAAAAAAAAGGATTTCATAACTATATGAAATCCTTTAGAAACATGGTCGGGATGAGAGGATTTGAACCTCCGACCCCTTGAACCCCATTCAAGTGCGCTCCCAGGCTGCGCTACATCCCGACAAAAAAACCGATTTAGAATCGGCTCAAAAAAAGTGGAGCCCATGAGCAGGATTGAACTGCTGACCTCATCCTTACCAAGGATGCACTCTACCGACTGAGCTACATGGGCCAATTGTGACAAATTTATTCAACAAACAAACTGCGTTTACAGCGTCCTGGCTGTTTGTTTTGTTCCGTCCCAACGAAAAAGAGTTCTACAGAAACTTTCTGATTTCGTCAAGTAAAAAATGAGATTTTTTTTTATTTTTTTTTAAAAAAAACATTTATTATATAAAATCAAATAGTTCTCTGTGTATTTTTTTTACGAGTTATCTGTATGTTTTTTGGAATTATGGGGGGGATGTGTGGTGAGTATCCTGAGCGAGCCTTACTTTGTTGTATGAACATTAGACAGCTTTATCTATTTACGAAGTTTTTGTGAGGAGTATGTTTTAAATGTATTGGATTGCTACACAGTCTGATAATTTTAGAAATACCGTATAGATTATTTTTGGATTTTAGGACAGTACAAAGCTACTATTGTGTTTTGGAGCAGTAGACTAAAACGCAAGCAAGTTTTGATTTAACCCTTAAAATCTATGCTTGCAATAGTTTATTTTGTATTATATCATAACGTGTTATAAGGGTTAAGTAATTAAGTCAAGAAAGCGCCTTATATGTATTGAACCGTTTCGATAAAATTGTGCAATACATCTCATTCGGGGATATTTCCATAAACATAAGGGGTGTAGTTTTGAAACATGCAGATTTAGATAAAATTATTGTTAATAGCGAAAATTTTATATGTTATATCGCAGATAAAGACACATATGAGATTATATATGCCAATAAGACGCTAAGAAATCTCGTTGGGGTGAACTCTGACGAAGATTGTGTTGGGAAAAAATGCTATCAGATTTTCCAAAATCTTGATGAACCTTGTGCGCATTGTGCTAATGATAGTCTGGTACCGGGCCAAAATATTCATAGAAAGCTCTTTGTTCATCTTACTCAATCAAACTATGTACTCATAGATTCTTTAATTTTGATTGATGACAAATATCAGAGATTTACAGTCGCATACAATAACAATTTGGAACACGCACAAACTGAAGAAATTTCGCAAAAACTCACCCTTGAATCAACGCTATTGAAATGTGTCAATACCCTTAGAGAAGAAAACACCTTAGAGGAAGCAATCAATAACCTTTTGCAAGTAGTCGGTGGCTACTATAATGCCGACAGGACATACCTTTCAGAAATAAAAGAGCTGGAAAGCGTTCTTTTGCAAACCTTTGAATGGTGTTCATCGCCGGAATACGACAATCGCTGCAAAAACATGACTATTAGCTTAGAGGACTTAGAGGCTACTATAGACATACTGACCAACGATGGACATTTAGTTATTGTTGACATCGAAAAAGAGCGTGATAAGCACCCCTCGTTTTATAAAATTCTAAAAAACTTTAACACACGTTCTATTTTACTTATGCCTCTTTTTACAAATGGAAAGGTAAGCGCTATTATGGGCGTTGATAATCCACGCATCATGCCTGAAAAATTAGATCTTTTACGCTCTGTGTCTATTTTTGTGAATGATGACATACGAAAACGTAACTCTAAAAAAGAACTTGAACGCCTTTCTTATATTGACAACCTAACAGGTCTTTATAATAGAAATAAATATATTGCACGCTTAGAAGAAATTGATACTGCGAATTTGTCTTCTGTCGGTATCCTTAATATCAATATAAATGGTCTCAAACAAATAAATGAGCTTTACAGAGAGGATTATGGGGACTACATAATTAAAGAGGTTGCCAATATTCTCCTTAATTATGTAGATGATGATATTTTTAGACTTTCAGGCGATGAATTTGTTGCCTTTTGTCATAATATTTCGCAAAAAGACTTTGAAAATATAATCAACTTGTTACGCAGAAATGATACAGAAAGGCAGGAATTTTCTTTTGCGGTCGGCGGAATCTGGCAAGATAAAAATATAGATTTGCGCTTGGGAGTAAATCAAGCAGGTGATATTATGCTTGCCGAAAAGCAAAGCTATTATAAAGAAAAACCTCTTAATGAAATACAATCAAGGACAAATCCACTTTCCATATTGCTTGACGAAATTGAACAAGGTTACTTTTTTATTTGCTTACAGCCTAAAGTCGAACTGTTATCTGAAAAAATCATTGGTGCGGAAGCCTTAATCAGAAAACGTGATCGTAACGGTAAAATTGTGCCACCCGATAAATTTATTCCTATTTATGAATACGAAGGAACTATAAGACACGTTGATTTCTTTGTGTTTAAACAGGTATGTATCTTGTTGCAAGAACTTATTGCCGAAAATAAGCCCATTAAGATTGCAGTAAATTTTTCTCGGGTAACGTTTATGGCTTACGATATTGTTGATGAAATGATTCGTACGTGTGAAGCCTACTCTGTTCCTCATGAGTATATAAAAATAGAAATAACCGAAAGTATAGATAAATTAAATTTTGAATTTTTTGAAAAGAAATTACGTGCCATAAGAAAAGCCGGTTTTGATGTTTCTTTGGATGATTTTGGAGCAAAGCATTCAAATCTTCTTATGCTTTCCATGATTGACTTTACAGAAATCAAAATTGATAAAAGCCTTATTGATAATATGACCACAAGAAGTAAAAACAGAACTGTGGTGAGAAATATCATTAAAACAATCAGTGAACTTGGATCCTCTCTTTGTCTTGCTGAAGGCATTGAAACGGAAGAGCAAAAAATAGCTCTCCAAGAAATTGGTTGTCACTATGGGCAAGGTTACTATTTTTACAGACCAATGAATGTGGAAGATTTTGCTAAAATATCAGGAAAATACAGCGAATCTAATGAAATTGTTATCCCTAAAAAAGATGTCAGTGAGCTCTATTTTACCGGTCACTCCAAAGAAATTTCTGCTTTAATTGACGCAAATCCCCTTTGTATGGCTTTGTTTAATCATGAAAATCGAGCTGTTTTATGTAATCAGCAAGTTATGAATATTTTTGATCTTACAGAAAGGGAAGAGTTTTCTTCAGACTTTTTTAAATTTTCACCGAAAATACAACCAAATGACAGGCTATCACGAACAGCTTTCCTTAATAATATGAATCAAGCCAGAGAAAAGGGATATCTTAAATTCAATTGGCTTCATTGCGATGTCAATGGCAATGAAATTCCGACACAGATAGTTTTAGAAAAACTTAATATTATGGACAATGAAAGCAAACCTTATTTGGCGGCTTTTATAAAAGATTTACGCCCCCAACTTGCCGGAACGGAGGATGGTGACTGGGCAGACGGCTATTTCTATGATGTAATTTCAGATAAAACCTTGTTCAATAGTATTGCCGATATGTCAGTGGGGTGGTTTTTTGCCCTTGATTTGCGTACGTCAAATATTCAATTCTTTGGAAAAGGGAAAGAGATTCTCCATCTTCCGTCTACCAAGCTACTTTATCCTGATTCCTTAGATATCAAAAGTTTGGTTCATAGTGATGATTTAGAATTTTTTTATGAATCGTACAATAAAATTCTTCAAGGTATTGATGAGGCGTGGGATGTTCGTTTGCATATGCCGTCAGGTGAAACCAGATATTACAGAACAGTCTATCAGACCTTTTTTGACAGCGACGAAAACCCTATTTTTTGTATAGGCAGAACCTTTGATATACATGATGAAAAAATGTTGGAAATCCTTTCGCAAACGGATTTGTTGACCAATTGTTTTAATAAGGTAACTACTGAAAACCTTATCAGACAAACATTAAAAACCAAAGACAATGCGCATCACGCAATGTTCATTTTTGATATAGATAACTTTAAAACAATTAACGATACACTTGGACATGATATTGGCGATCGAGTACTTATTGAAATTGCTCAAAATCTGCAAAGCCATTTTAGAGATCATGATATAATAGGAAGAATTGGTGGAGATGAGTTTGTTGTTTTTCTAAAAAATACACAAAGTAGAGAACTCGTTGAAAAGAAAGCGGAAATGATTATTGAGGCCTTTAAAAAAGCTAATTTCGGAGACGAGATTCAATTACAAATTTCAGGCAGTATCGGAATTTCGCTTTATCCGACAGATGGTTCTACCTATGAAGAGCTGTATAAAGCTGCCGATAAAGCTCTTTATCAGTCAAAATTACGCGGAAAAAATTGCTATACCTTCTTTTCGGGAAAAACCAAAGGTTCATCGCCTTCTGATGCCGCAAGAAAATTTGAAAATGCCGGCAGAATTGCTAATTCTTATTTAGATTTCGAACTTACCTTTTTAGCTTTTGAGACGCTTTTTAATCATAAAGATTCGTTGTTAGCTATACATGAGGTTCTGAAACTGATTAGTGAAAAATTCAATGCAGACAGGGTTTATCTTCTCAAAACCATAGATAAAGGCATGTTTAATAGTCTTGTGTGTGAGTATACATCGCACGGACTAGGGCTTGTAAAAGACGTTATAACAAGCACTACCGCAGACATTTTAGGTGAGCTTTTTCAAGCGTTCTATGACAATGAAATACTCTATTTTAACGATACAGACGTTATAGAAAATAAACCTCTTTATGAAATGATGCAAAAACAAAATGTTAAAACCGTATTGCTTCTTGAAACAAAAGGCAAAGGCTATCCCGGTCTTGTGATTGGCTTGGATGATTGTAAAAACTATAGACTCTGGACAGAAAAACAGGTCAATTCTCTAAAACATATTGTCAAACTGCTTTCTATATTTTTAGCTTCTTCGGACAATGAGTGTTGAGCGAATAGAGATAACTGGTTTTTTTATAAAATATGTGAACCTAATTTAAGGAGTTTTACCCCTCAAACTCCCCGACAAATTAAAAGAGGGGGGAATACTTCCCTTTGGAAACCCTGTAATTTTTTTTTACTTGCAAAAGTAAGTAAAAATAATAGTTGAGGGGGGGGAGGAAATCATTTCCCCCAAAAAACACGTCATTCCAATTCTCATAAAATCTAAAAGTATGGGATTATAAAAAAATGCTTTTCTAAAATTTATCGCCCAATTATTAAAGTTTTTTGAGGAAAGGGGGAGGGTTTTCCCTCTCCCAAAAACAAACAAATTAAATTGACGTGTCTCGTTAGTGGAGGTATTTTTGATTTTTTTCTTGGGAAGCTTCCAAAGCGTGGTCAAGTCCTGACTTACGGCTATAGGGCATATGACTTGCTTCTGTGCTTTGTAGTGCTCTTTCTTCGAAAAGCCTTGAGTTATGCTCGGCATCTAAGAAAAAGCGCTTGAGTGTCCATGCTTCAAGGTCTATAATATCAAGTTTACCTTTGCTCGAGTCGTCAATTAAAGTGGCAAGGCAAGTAGCTACTTCATCTTCAGGGAAATATTCTCCTTCATGATGAATTTGCAGAATATTTTCTTCAAGCTCGAATATCTCTTCTTGTAAATACCAGTCACTACAAATCTTATGCAATTCTTCAAGTGTCGCTTGAAGTTTTTTTAAGTTTTCACTTGAACTTTCAAGCTCAATCCATCCGTAAGCTTTAATAAGAATATCTTTCATAGTTACCTACTTAGGGTGTTTTAGCAAATTAATTTTTATAATGTTTTATAGTTACAAAATATACATATATTTTAGTTTGTAAATAGTTTGTTTACTATGAAGAATTAGCCAGATTGCTTATAGCTTACGAAAAGAACTCTCATGTATAGCTAGTTAAGCTCTGGTTGTTAATATGTTGTTATTAAAAAGTTTTGTGGTGAAAAAACATACTGTATGAGTCACTTTTTTTTATCAAGTTAAAAGTGCCTTAAGGTGATAACTTTCATTTTACAATTCAGGCCCAAAAGTTCCCTCTCTCGAAAAAATAATTCAAAATATATCCTAAAATAGAACTA
>CAYJHY010000036.1:0-13850 GCA_964369875.1 uncultured Mailhella sp. | reverse complement strand
TCTACGGTAAAGGCGGTATCGGTAAATCAACCACAACATCTCACCTTTCAGTAGCACTAAGCCTCATGGGCTATAAAGTGATGCAAATAGGGTGTGATCCCAAAGCGGACTCCACAAAGCCCGTAATGGGAAAAAGTATCCCGACCGTGCTCGATCAGCTTAAAGAAAAAGGTGACGAGTTAGAGCTCAAAGATATTGTTTTTGAGGGATATAATGGGGTTCTTTGTGTGGAGTCCGGTGGGCCTACTCCCGGTATAGGTTGTGCCGGTCGCGGTATCATTTCCGCTTTTGAAAAACTTGCAGATCTCGACGCTTTTGAAGAATATAAGCCCGATATTGTAATTTATGACGTTCTTGGTGACGTTGTTTGCGGTGGTTTTGCTATGCCAATCCGCGGTGGTTACGCAAGAGAAGTTTTTATCGTTTCATCAGGTGAAATGATGGCGCTTTATGCGGCTTCCAATATTGCCCAGGCCATCGGAAACTTTGGGGCGAGAGGATATGCCAAGCTTCAAGGCATTATCTTAAACGCAAAAAACATTGTGGATGAAGTGGAAATCGTGCAAAAGGCCGCCAGTGAAATCGGCACCCAAATTGTAACTTACGTTCCACGCCATGGAGACATTCAAAAAGGAGAAGCCTTAAACGGGACTGTTTTTGAATGTGTAGAAAATTCAGAAATGCACGCAGTATACAAAGGCCTTGCCGAAAAAGTTCTCGAGTTATCGAAAGATATTGAGGAAGAAGAATAAGCTATGACACAAAATAACAATATGCAAAAACTAGAAATGAAATTTGATGGAGCAGAACTTCTTAAAGACTTGAAGACGCTTAAAAATGTCAAAAGCATGAAAGATGTTACAGACATCACTCATACACAATTTCCGGGAACCCATTGCCCTCTTATGGGAGCCTTGCTGGTGGTACGTGGTATAAAAGACAGCCTTGCCTTCATTGTCGGAACCGATGAGTGTGTATACTATTCAAAAAGTATGACCATGGCCTTCGACGGCTTTGGCGGACTCACAGGTCGTTGCGTTTCTGTTCGCCTTGATACCAACGATGTGACCTTTGGCAGTGCCGAAAAAGTGGAAGAAGCCTTTAAAGAAGTGGTCGAGGAATACAAACCAAGTTGCGTATTTCTTATATCAACTTGTGTTATCGAAATTATCGGTGATGATATCGATGCCATGGCAAAAAAATTCAAAAAAGAATATAATATTCCTGTCTTACCTGTGCATACCGAACATTTTAAGTGTGAAGATCATCTTCCCGGTATCGAAAGAGCCTTATCTGCCTGTACTGAGTTTATGGAAAAACAAGAAACAAGCCATTCTGTCAATGTGCTTGGACAAAGGCACGGTGACTTCACGCTGACAGAACTGCATAAAACACTTGTCACGGAAAATATTGAAATTAACATGCAACTGCCCACAAATTGCTTGATTGACGATATAAAATCCGCCACCAAAGCCTGTTTGAATATCGTTGTGAACGAAACAGCACGCGAATTGGCCGAAAAAATGTACGAAAAATTTCAAATTCCATACATTATTTTCGATAAATATTGCTCCCACGATTCTAACTTGAGGGCATATCAAGAACTTTTTAAAAGTTTGAACATGGATTTTCCTGAGTATCTTACCGAAAAATACAATATCATCAAAAAAGCCTTCGAAGAAAGTAAAGGTAAATTTAATGGATTAACCTATATTTTTGGTGGTTCACCCTTTGCTTCGTACGAACATATAAAACTTATGAATGAACTGGGTTTAGAGCCTCTTCTTCTACAAGTTTCTGCTCTTGATGAAAGACATCATGCTGACATAGAAGTTATTACAGAAAAATATGATCCCTACGTTACACGTATCGCGAACGTTGCGGGAATGACCTATGTTTACGACGTCCTGAAGCCCGATTTAAACTTTGGCCCTGCCTATCAGCACATTCTTATGGAAAAGAAAATCACTCCCGTTCAGTTTACAAATTCTTCCGACATGATCGGCTTTGAACTTTGTGAAATCTTTATGCAAGGATTGAAAGATGCCAAAGCTAAAGTTGAAACCATCAAGGGGATTAAATAATGAGTTTATGTAGATATTTACCCACTCCGTCAGACAGAATGTCCATATTATGGTCGCTTCTTACCGTAAAAGATGCCGTTGTTTTGGAGTATGGGCCTGCAGGAACCACTCACTACAGCATGATTCTTTACGGAAAGCTCGGTGTCGATCAAGACGGCAAACTCTTCACAACCCATATGAGCGAAGACGATGTTGTTATGGGCAACACAAGCCGACTGGAAAAAGCCATTCTTGAAGTTGATCGCTGTTCCAATGCCAAAGTGATTTTTGTTGTCGCCTCCTCCATTTCCTCCATCATCGGAACGGACATCAAAGGCGTTTGTAACGAAATGCAAGACAGAGTACAAGCCAAACTTGTTTGTTTCGAACAAGGTGGGCTCAAAGGAGATTACAGCGTCGGGCTTTCCGAAAGCTACAAACTTCTTTGTAAAGAATTTGTCAAAAAAAATGTGGAAAAAAAAGAAAAAACCTATAATATCATCGGCGTATCTTTCGGTCAATATCGTGCGCAAAGTGATTTGTGGGAGCTCACCGAACTTATGCGCGAAGCCTTTGGTTATAGCCTCTCTACCTCTCTTTGTTCCGATGTCTATACCGAACAGCTGGAAAACCTCGGTTCAGCACAAATCAACCTCTCCATACGATCCGAAGGCATTGCCGCCGCAAAGTTTTTAGAAAAAAAGTGTGGAACTCCATACGTTGTAGGTTCTCCCTATGGGTACGCAGGCACTCTGGAATGGCTTGAGTCTGTCAGTAAGGTTATAAGCGAAGAAATTAATCCTTGCCTTCGTGAACGCCTTGAAGAGCGCATAAAAGAGCTTTCCATGACTGCGCGTCGCATGAAAATGATGAGAGATGAACCTTTGCTTGCCACCGTTGTCGCCGACTACGACAGAGCCGATGGATTATCCAAGCTTCTCAAAGAATTTGCCTTCGATATACATGCCCTTGTTTGCGATCATTCCTTGACGTATGTCACAGACAAAAATCAGGAAGTACAGTATATCGTAGATGAAAAAGAAAAAATCTCTATTATTAAAAAATGCAAGTCTCAGCTTCTCTTGGCAGACGACGTCACCCTCGAAATAGCAGACGAGTCTAATACAAAAATCCTCGTGTCCGCTCCATTTTTCAGAGGAACAACCGCAAAACATATGCCCATTTTGGGAGAAAAAGGCGCGGATTACCTTTCAGAACTTATTTCTGCCTATATACAAAAGAGTATAACTATAAAAAGATAGTTTTGATTTGATATTGGGATTTCTTGGGAGGGGGAAAACCTTTTTTGTGAAGCACCTTGAAATGACGCTAAATTTCGCTTTGCTCAATATTAGCTGGGCGTTTCCCCCTCCCAAACCCTCCTCCTTTCCAAAAAAAACTTTAATATTAGGGTGTGTTTTTAAATAAATCTTTATAATATTGAATAGTTACAAAAAGATCTTTCGGGTATAGTGAGTCTAGATTTAGTTGTTAACGTATTGTTATTAAAAAGTTTTGTGGGGGAGAGCTCGATAGAGGAGAACTTTTCCAAAAGTTCCCTCTCTCGAAAAAATAATTCAGAAACATCCCTTAGAAAGTTTTATTTTGTTAAATCTCCATAGGATATAGGAAAAACCATGAAAACATTAATTATTTATTCAAGTAAAACAGGAAATACAAAAGCGGTTGCCGAAGCCATTGCAAGCGACTTTAAAGACGCTACCTTTTGCTCTGTAAGTGATAACCCCAATATACAAGATTTTGACTGCATTATTTGTGGATACTGGGTTGATAAAGGCATGCCGGACACAGACGCAAAAAGATTTATCGAATCAATCGAAAACAAAAAAGTTATCTTGTTCGGAACCCTTGGCGCATATCCCGACGGAGAACATGCCGAACATTGCAAGGTAAAAGCTAGAGAGCTTTTGCAAGATAAAAATAATACGCTTTTAGGTTCTTGGCTCTGCATGGGTAAAGTGGACCCGCAACTTCTCGCTCGTATGGCTGAAAAATACAGTCATGCTCACCCTATGGATGAAGAAAGAAAGGCGCGCATAGAAGAAGGCAACAAACACCCAAATGAAAAAGATTTTGCAGATGCAAAAGCTTTTGTGAAAAGTTGTTTAGAAATAGCTTAGTATGTATTGGATCAAGATAAAAATTAGGGTATATTTCTAAGTAAATGTAGAAATATACCCTAATTTTGTATAAGTAACTGTAATAATATTTGTAAAGCAGGCAAACACCCAATGAGAATTATTTTTTTGTAAATAATTCTTTCATCTGATAGAAGGATTCTTTTGCAGATTCGAGAATTGAAATTTTACCGTCTACAAGCTCATAACCAATGTAAATAGTGAATTTGGTTTCGTTATTTTCATTGAAAAACGCTATTGAAGGCATTTTTGTTTCTGGGAACGAAACAAAAGCTATAGCCTTGACATCATCAGCTTTGATGTGTCCACTTACGCAATATTCGGGGCCATGTGCAAGATTGAAATAACCGTGGCCATGGTTTCCGTCGGGTAGTTTACCTGAAAGCTCAAGAACTGAACCTAAGTTTCTTTGCACAAAAAGACAAGATTCCCACTTTGTGATTGCTGACCAAATTTTATCAAAATCTTTACCGCTTGCAAGTGCACAAATTTCGTAAGGCAAAACGCTCGCTACTTCATATTCGTTTGTTTCGCAATCTTTCGCCATTTTAGACAAATAAGAAACCTTACCTTCTTCAATTAATTTCATTGCTTTTTCTTTGATTGAACTCATACAAATAACTCCTGATATTTAATAAATTTAGAGTATTCAAACATTAATAAAAAGTCAATTTTAATTTTGATTAATAAAATATATTTTGAACAATCTAAATATCAAACAAGAAGTATTTGCCATAAAGATTTACCATTAACCGACTAAGTTTTTAATAACATTCCTGATATCGTCCTTAAGCAATATTGTTTGAGATTGTATTTCTGAGGGACATGCCACATCATCTTTATCTACGTTAATACTAATATAACGGGCGTTTTTATTTTGTTGCATCATTTGCCAAAAGGGAAATTTAATAATAGCAGGTGTATTGTAGCCCACGCCAAGCTCCAAAAATACTATTTTTTCCCCGTCATTCTCTTTAATAAACTGTTCATAACGGTTTGAGGCAAAATACCAACCCGAATCTTGAACAAAAGTGTTATCCTTTCGTAAGTTTGTGGTCATCGCCTTTCCGCAAAGGGGACAATACGGAATCAAATTTGAGGGGATTTTACAATCTTTTTGTTCTTGAACCATTTGTAAAATAATCTCTTTATTATCATAGGTTTGTTGATGGCACGGTACCGAACACTGTAAAAGACCGTAATCTCCTTGCATATAAAATAGTCTGTTTTTGTCAAAGCCACTTTGTTGAAAAATATGATCTACATTGGTGGTAATAATAAAATAGTTTTTTTGCTCTGCCATTTTATACAGATCACCATAGGTTTCGTTCCTCTCTTGTGCATAACGGTTATAGTAAATATGTTTACTGAAATATCCCCAAAATTCTTCGATTGTTTTATAGGGATAAAACGCCGCAGAATACATGTCTGTCAAAGCATATTTTTTAATATATTCAGGAAAAAGCCGCTCAAACCTTTCTCCCGAATACCGCAAACCTGCGGCAGCTGAAAGACCTGCTCCCGCACCAATAACAAGCACGTGCGCACTATCTATATATTTTTTAGCGTTAGCGATATTATCCCAATAATTTTGTGTAGATGTCGTGGTCGATTTCTTTAAAAACATTGAATACCACCTTCATGTTACTGTCTGTTTGTTGCAAAAGTCCGAGAACTGCGTCAATAGCAATTTCGGCTGCCAAGGCATTGGGAAAACGAAATTCCCCAGTGGAAATACAGCAAAAAGCAATGCTTGTGAGCTTATTCTCCACCGCAAGATGAAAGCATGATTCATAGCATTTTTGTAAAAGTTCACAATCTTTCTTTGATGGTGTATCCTGAATAATAGGACCCACCGTGTGAATAACATAGGCGCTTGGTAAGTTATAGGCTTTAGTTATTTTTGCCATTCCCGTTTTTTCATCATACCCTTGTTTTTGCATAATGGAATGGCATTCATTGCGAAGCTGTAAGCCTGCCGCGGAATGAATAACATTATCAATACAGGCATGGCACGGGTTGAAACAGCCAAGCAATGCGGAATTTGCAGCGTTCACAATGCCGTCTACAGAAAGACGAGTAATGTCACCTTGCCATAAATAGACTTTTGGATGCCTTAAGCTGACTTGCATCTCCGCTATACCGATCACACCTTTTTCAAGCGCCTCTTCCTGTAAAAGTTCATCTTGAAGTAAAATAAATTCATGACTTATAGGACGAGGCGGGCGCACATTCATGAGCGAACGTAATAATTTTCTTTGTTCTGAAGCATTTTTTTGAAAAGAATTTGCTTGCTCTGCAAAGTGAGGCATCTCTTCAAGGAGTATCTCATTGAGTTTAAGTAATGTTTCCAATGTATTCATAGCTATTCCTATTGGGTGTTTATTAAGGGTATGTTTCATTCGTAATACTCCTTGCACTTTTTGAATAGTGCCCACACTTCTGACGCATACCCCTTATAGCATAAAAGAAGAACAAAGTGAATTAAAATTAAAACTCGATGGTACGTGGCTAATCTATCACCACAGATTGCAGAACTCTGCGTTGTTGCTCATTATAAACGTTATTGTAGATTTCAAAAAAACAAAGGCAAAGCCCAATAATAGCAATAACAGATGCAATATTTGACACGAGGTGATTTTCCGTTTTCTTTTTCTTTTCTTTTTTTACGCTTTCTTCCATTTCCTCATCACCTTTCTTCTAAACATTTTTATTATACCTTCTATGGGCGGAATCGGACAGAGGAAATTACACCACGGTCTACGGATAAAAATTGCTGTCACAAGTACCAGCCCTAAAATTAAAAAAGAAACTATGCTGCCACTTAAATCAAAGAATGTTCCAAAAACCTCGTAAGAGGAAATGCCCGGATTTCGGAACAAAAGAGCCACAATTATGGTCGTAAACGCCAAAGCTCTCTGCGCCCATTTAAGCCAACCTGTTGTAATATTTGCTTTTGGCTGTTTTGCATTTCCCACCATACCCATACATTCTTGCACCGCACCAAAAGGACAAAACCAAAGGCAATAGGGATTTTTATTATCAATAATAAGTACAAAGAATATACCGCCAAGAAGCATGAAATAATAAAGATGAGTGCGCCAATCAGGCCAAAAACCAAGTAATAATTGATTGATATGTGAAATCGTGAGTGGGTTGGTATAGATAAAACCAAGCACAACCATACCCAAAAGCATACTGAACCAACGCGCTTGTTTTGTATATTTAAAGCTTTTGCGATGCCCCACAAAACCGACTGTAAAAAGAATAAGCAACACAATTTCAGGTATGCCGAATTGAAATTTTACTTCTTGCGGTGGCGGAACAGAAAGGTTCAGTTGAGAACCTGCAATATTTCTGCTGGCTTCCAAGACGGCGTTTGCCATTCCTCGAGAAGTAAGCGTAGCACCGCTTACCGCATCGACATCTTCGTCAATAACAAAAGAGTCACTATATTTTTTACCAAGCAATGTTCCCAAAAAGCCGTATTCCATGACTTTTTTAAACCAACTTGGAGTTTCACGGTGTTCAACAACACCGATGCCTGTAACCGTACCTTTTAAATCCGTGGCCACTGCAAGAACCATAGGGCCACCGTAACCATTTGCTTCCCCTAAAGAAATATAGTTTAAAAAGGAATCTTTATCTTCAGCGGAATAGGAAGCATATACGGCATCATTAATTTTTTCAAAGCGCACAGCATCAGGCACAGCTTGCCTAAGCGCCGGTTCAATAGAGCCGGAACTTTGTAAGTAACCAACAACAGCGGCACCAATAATACAAACAATGGCGAGCAAGGCAAGCCATAATTCCATATCCAAAGATTTCTTGGATTTTGCTCTTTGTTGTTCTTCTTTTTGTGTTGTAAGTTCTGTCATTTGCATCATCTTTATATAAAGTTTGAGAGTTTATAGTGAGTTGCTGTGTATTGGTTGATTTACAATAAAGCCCACTAAATATTATTATATAGTGGGCTTTATTATATTGACCGGCAATGGCTAAGCGAGTCTTTTTTTAATAGAACGTGCGGTGAGCACGCCTATAACAACCATGGGTAAGCCCATAAAAACGATAGTCAACCAAGCGGCACGCGGTACCATTTCTTGATAAGAAGCGATGAACGTTTGTGCCATAAACATAAACATGAGCAGAATCACAACTACAGCAGCCCACTCAAACCATTTTAATTTTATTGCGTGATTTTTAAGCTGATAAAGCAAACAGGTGAGCGCCCCACCCATAATAAAACCAACTACGACATACCAAAACCATATCCAACTAACTAAGCGCATAATATTACTCCTTTTTTATTATGAACGGGATTTATCAAGACCGAATAATGGAATATCCATGGGATCGACATTCCAAGGAGTCTTACTTGGATCGGGTTCTGCGCCATAACCGAAAATATCGTCCATATCACGAATAACTGTGTTGAGTATAGGCGCTTTGGCTATAGACATACGAACTAAATCATGCATGACAGCTTCATCGTATTTTGTGAATGGACAGACCGTTTGACAGCGACTGCAATCAGGCTCACCACCAAGCATATAGGAGTAACATTTTTTAGCATCTTGATACCACCCCTTATAGCCTTTTGCTTGCCATGAAGCATCGCCACCCCAGAATGGTTCTTTAACTTTAGGGATCGCGCCGGATGGACACATGTCCGCACACTTCATACAGTGACGACAGAATTCGTGAATACCTGCATCAATCGGACGTGTCACCGCAAGGGGCAAGTCGGTTATGTGAAGCATGACTGTGCGGAAGTTTGTACCCCATTGCGGGCTACAAAGAATACCTGCACGTGAACCTTCGCCAAGCCCTGCCATAATGCCAAAAGGTACGGAGCGACCGACAGAATTCAGGGTGCCACCATAATGCTGATAGCCAAGACCACGCAAAAAGACTTTCATGCGGTTGGAATAGATATTGGCGCGCGAATAGGCGGCTGTGTTACTTGAAGCCCAGCTCATACGGTCGGTGTATTGCCCCATCCAAAGAGATTGAGGAATCACTGCACAAATAACATAAAGGTCTTTATTTGCAGGAAGAATCTTTACACCGTCGCTTCTTACATAACCCTTTTCAACATCTTCAAATTGAATTACTCCATAGAGGAGCTTCTTTGTTCTTGCGTCGAGCTTTACAAAACCCATATCTGCCGCACCTAAGAAACGTCCTGCGGCGCGAAGCATGCGAGAATTTTCTTCGGGCGTTCCTTCGTATTTTGGAACACCGTAATGTTCGGGAGTCCAATACATTGTCGGATGTTCCCAGCTATCAAAAGGAGAAACTTCAGGGCCTGTCCATGAAGGCTGAAGGTTTTCCATGGGTCCCCATCCCCAACAGTTCGCGTCTGCCAGTGCGCGATCACGCAAAGAATAACCGGGAGTGTTGTTTCGTACTTTCTCAATGGTTGTTTTTATGTTGTTTGCGTGCGCTTCGTCCCAACCGGAAGGATCGTCCCATGCATCTCTCGTAAAAAGAGTTTTATGAAAACCAGGAAATATTTCCATTTTCTCCCAGTCTATTTCCGTTGTGGGTTCATCCACTTCTTTCACCCAAAAAGGCAAATTACGATCGGCGAAAGGAGAAGACATCATGTCATCTAAATCACTGAATTCAGCTGTTGCCATACCACCGGTTGCCGCTGAAAATCCAATTGCACCTGCTCCGACGCCAAGCATTTTCATAAATGTTCTGCGTCCCATTGTAGAGTGGTATTGTTTTTTTCCTGAGTTTTCATCGCTCATAGAGGAACTCCTTTTTTTGGTTATGCTCACCTCTTTTAAGCGAATACTGTTCCAATTTCCAAAAACTATTATATTTCATTATATTATAAAAACCACTATTAAATCTAATGACAATAATTGCATTGCCATAGAAATTATTTATGTTATAGCGTAATTTTTTTCTATTTGACTACTTCCCCAATAACTGTAATAAATATATACACATCATAGGAGTTAGGACATGACAGAACAGTATTGTGATACAATTGACGGCTTTGATTTTTTGCAAAATCTTGTATCATCCATTAACAGCTCGCCTCATTTGCCCGAAGCGATGAATACAACATTTGCCTATCTAAAGAAACATTTACCCATTGCCGCTATTTCTTTACACCGTTTTATTCTACCGCTTCACGCCATACATATGGATTTTTTATTAGCCGATGACGGCTTTCATGAGATTGGAAAGATTATGTCTCTCGATCAAGAAGATATTATATATCTTCAGGCGCATGAGCAAAGCGAAGATACCCATTGCGGGCAAAGTTGGATCACCGACCAATTCGCGCACAAATTCAATAAATTTCTTTCCGACTATATCCCTTTGCATGATCGTTCCTTTCTTGTGGCTATTCTTAAAGCAGGGGAAGAAACGGTAGGTCATTTAGTTTTAATCGGAAATCGTGCCGACTGCTTTTTACAGGAACATGTAAAACTTATTGAGATGATGCGCTCTTCAATCGGCATAACCATGAAAAACTTACTTCAACACCAGAAAATTCAAACCCTAAAAGTTTTGATTGCTGACAAAGAAAAACATAACAGTACATTACAACAAAATATGCGTATACCCATTGTGGGGAGTGAAGGCGGATTAAAACATGCTGTAAAGCTGATAAAGCAGGTAGCAATAAGCAGTGCTCCTGTTCTCATCACGGGAGAAACAGGAACAGGCAAAGAATTGATCGCCGATGCGATTCAATATTCTTCCTCACGGCGAAACGGACCGTATTTGAAAGTAAATTGTGGAGCAATACCCGCAAACCTCATTGAAAGTGAGCTTTTTGGACATCAAAAAGGAGCTTTCACGGGAGCTGTTTCCGACAGAATAGGGAAATTTGAACTTGCAAAAGGCGGCACGCTCTTCCTTGATGAAATAGGTGAGCTAGCATTACACTCTCAGGTTCATTTATTACGAGTACTTGAAGATAATGTTCTGCAAAGAGTCGGTGGCAACAATCCCATTCAACTTGATGTGAGGATTATTGCCGCAACTAACAGGTCGCTTGAAGACATGATTCATGCAGGCACATTCAGAAAGGATCTTTACCACCGATTAAACGTATTTGTGGTTGACCTCCCTCCACTTCGTGACAGGCTTCAAGATTTACCACTTCTTATTGATTATTTTATTAAAAAACTCTCACACAAACTCAATATAACGAGCGACATCAAAATAGCTCAAAATTCAATCAAATATTTACATGATTATCATTGGCCTGGAAATGTAAGAGAGTTGAGAAACCTTATCGAGCGTGCCCTGACTCTCAGTCCGCAAGAAAATATCAACCTTGCAGAATATTTGCCTTATTTGTCTGAAAATGCTCTTATAGAAAGTGGAAATCAGAATTTCATAAAAAAGATGATTCACGATGAGGTGCTTGCTATTTTAAGTAGTAACAATCCTTGTAAAACCCCTCAAACTTCAAAGTTTTCTCACCCTGTCAATGAAAAAACTTTTACCGAAGAATCTCTTGCTTTAGACGATGTGATTGCAAATCATATTCGTAAGGTACTGAAGGAATGTAACTATAAAATTAATGGCAAAGGAGGGGCGGCAGAAGTTTTAAAAGTGAACCCAAGCACTTTACGAAAGAAAATGCAAAAACTCAACATCAGATTTGAGCATACGGTTTCCTGAACACGTCATTTCAATTTTGTATTTATTGGGAGAAGGAAAAACCTTTTGTGTACAAAAGAGAGTTTTCCACCCTTAAAGATACTGGGGAAACCCTCCCCTTTTCTCAAAAAAACTTTAATAGTAGGACGGTAAATTTTATAAAAGTATGTTTTTATTATATCATACTTTTAGATTTAAAGAGAATTGGAATGACGTTCGTTTGGTCTAAAGAAAATTGGAATAACGTGTTTCTTGAAAGTTTTAAAGGTTTTTATAAATACCAAAAAATTTTAAATAAAACAAATATTGACTAAAAAAGGCTCAAAGCTTATAAAATATTCGATTAAAAGCGACTACATCATCTCTTTTTCTCACTTCAACATAAGGAAATATTTTATATGTCAAACGCACCCTTTACCCTTACGGAATTTTTAGAGGCCGAGGTCAAACCGGCCTTGGGTTGCACTGAGCCCGGAGCAGTGGCTTTAGCTATAGCTAAGGCTAAAGAATATTTGCAAGGAAACTTTGCGCACGCTAAAATTATAGTAAGTGATGGTATTTTTAAAAATGGTGCATCGGTAGGAATTCCCGGTACTGCCGGCATGAAAGGTAATAACGTTGCGGCGGCGCTGGCCATTTTACAAGGCAATGCATCTTATGGATTAGAAGTGTTAAAGGATTGCACCCCTGAAATTATCCCTCAGGCGGTAGAGTTGCTCAATAAACACTGCATTGAAATTCATGCCGATACAAATTTTCATGGAGTGTATATTCACGCCCACCTTAAAGACGATACAGGGCACACAGCTCAATGTATCATCGAAGGAAAGCATGACAATATTGTTAAAATATATCAAGATGATGTAATTATACTCGATATACAAACAACACAAGCTACAGATAAAAATACCACTGAACCTCTCAGTATAACCGAACACATCCGTACCATGTCCTATTCGCAAGTGGTCTCTATTTTAGAAACCATCACTCCTGATGATATAGACTACCTGTTACAAGGATCACGGATGAATATGGATATGGCCTTAAAAGGGGTGGAAATGCCATTGGGTCTTCAAACAGGTCGCACCATTTTGCAAAATATTCCCATTCTACCGTCAGGGCGTGATTTAGCTTCGCAATCCCTACGCATCAAAGCCTACACAGCTGCCGCCGCCGATGCTCGTATGGGAGGATTAAAAGAAGTTGTCATGAGTAGTGCAGGTAGTGGTAATCACGGGCTTACTGCCATTATTCCAATTACCATGATGTCACAAATTTCTGATAAAAATTCAGAACAATTAGCCGAAGCTTTAGCTTTTAGCCATTTGTCTACCTCATACATCAAAAGTCGCTTAGGTAGACTTAGTCCTGTATGTGGTTGTACAGCTTGTGCCGGAGCGGGTGCCGCCGCAGGACTTGTCTATATGCTTGCCCCGGAAGAAGCGCAACAAACAAACACACCAAAGCAAAAAGTTACCCAAGCCAAAGTAAACAAGGCAGCTAACGCTATGGCGATAATTCTGGGTAACTTAGCCGGCATGATTTGTGACGGTGCCAAGGATACGTGTGCTCTAAAAGTGGGAACAGCCGCTTTGGAGGCATGCCATGCTGCTTTATTAGCTCTGGAAGGGCATTATCCGGAATTACAAGGCATCATTGACGAAAGCATTGAAAATACAGTAAAAAACCTAGAAAACATTTCCAGCCAAGGCATGAAGGATATGGATAAAGTCATCATAGATATTGTCGAATCACGGTTAAAATAAGTTGCTTACGATTGCATGTATTTTTTTGATTTTCTATATCTTGTTCGGTCGCTTTATAGTATCTTCCTTTAACATCAGGTTTGATACCCCTGTGACTGTTAACATGCCACACAATATTTTTTATGAGAGCATCGACTGAATTATTTTTTACTGAAACGGCTCTAAATAGTCGATGCTGAAAAAGTCAATTTTTGACTTTTTCAGAAAGGCACGTTGCCTTC
>CAYJHY010000035.1:9055-13877 GCA_964369875.1 uncultured Mailhella sp. | reverse complement strand
CGCTGGCTACATCGTTAGTAAGCACGTTACCTGTGATAGCTACTCCACCTTCTTGAGCCGCAGTTTCATTAATATCATCTGTAGCGGTGGGTGCGGAGTCACCGATATTCACTATAATATCGCTTCCACCCGGAATTTCATGTGTTTCAGGGTTCTCGGTGTCAGCATCTGTGATAGACTTAATGGTAAACTTGTCACCATCCCATTTGAAATCGCTGTCTTTATCATGATCTACTGTTTTTGTTTGGGTATAGGTATACGTTACTGTAAAGTCACCTGCTCCATTATCAGTCACAACAAAAGTTAGATTACCATGCTCACCGGGGATGCCATCAGGAAGAAGATTATCTGCAGAGTCGTAAACATTTCCGTCAGCGTCAATATAGAACTCTTGATAGTCACCGCCTTCTTCTGAACCTGTACTGAAGGTCACTTTTCCTAAACCATCATGAGACGTAAAGGTAAATGATTGAGAACTGGTAGCACTCTCACCTTCGATTGGGCTTCCACCAAGAGCGTCATCATCGGTATGAAGGTTAAGGGTGGAAGCCTTAAAACCTTCTACGGTATTATCAATATCGACATTAACAGTGACTTTTACACTGTCGAGGTCATTATCGGTATAGGTGATATCAAAGCTTGCATTATCGGCTGTGTTGTTAGGTGCAACGGTGTATTCACCCGTTACATTATTCATGGTGACTTTGCCCCAGCCTAAATCATAGGTGGTTTCATTGCCATTCACTACTTTGTTGTCGTCAATAACACCTTCAATGGTATATTTGCCGCCAACTTGGTCAGCGCCTTCATTGAAGTACTCAGAAGCATCGGCTTTTACAACATTCTCAGCAGGAGTTGCACTATATTCATGAGGTAAATCTATAGTAGCTTCACCGGCAAGAACAGGTTTATCATCGTCAATATTTACAGTGATATTGCTTCCGTTAGGAATTTCGTATGTATCCGGATTTTCGGCGTCACCATCTGTAATGGACTTAACGGTAAAGATATCACCATTCCATTTGAAATCACTGTCCGGATCATGGTCTACAACTTTTGTCTGGGTATAGGTATACGTTACTGTAAAGTCACCACTTCCTACCGGATTTTCAGTTAAGCTGAGTTTAAGCTCACCATGCTCACCTTTAAGAACTTGACTACCGTTACCCTCATCATCAAAAGTTACATCATAGTCAGTGCCACCAACAGTGAAAGTGATTTTGCCAACGCCGTCTTGAGACGTAAAGCTAAATGATTGACTGTCAGTATTTCTATCGTCGTCCTCTTTATTACCGCCTGTAAGAGCATCATCGTCAGTATTAAGGCTGAATGTTGCTGCCTTAAAACCTTCTACGGTATTATCAATATCGACATTAACAGTTACTTTTGCACTGTCGCCGTCTTTATCGGTATAGGTAATATCAAAGCTTGCATTATCGGCTGTGTTGTTAGGTACAACGGTGTATTCACCCGTTACATTATCCATGGTGACTTTGCCCCAGCCTAAATCATAGGTGGTTTCATTGCCATTCACTACTTTGTTGTCGTCAATAACACCTTCAATGGTATATTTGCCACCGGCAGAGTCAGCGCCTTCATTAAAGTACTCAGAAGCATCGGCTTTGAGTTCTTTGCTAAGGTCGTGTGTTAAGTCAAGTTCAGCCCCTTCAACAACTGTAGGAACGTCATCCACGATATCAACAGTAATGGTGTTATCGGCAGTAATATCTGCAGTGTCGCCATCTTTATCGGTAATAGATGAGACAGTAAAGCTCTCTGCACCGATTTCTTTATTTTCTGCATTGCCGTCAGCATGCTCAAAAGGTGCTGTTTGGGTATAGGTATAGGTTACGGTATAGCTACCACTGTCTGCAGGAGTTTCTTCCAAGCTGAAGCTAAGGTTACCGTATTGACCGGGAACAGTGCTCAAACCGTTACCGTCAGCATCAAAGCTTACATTATACGTAGCACCATTGACAGTAAAGGTGATGTTGTCTACGCCGTCATGTGAGTTGAATATAAAGGTTCCTTCAGCAGAGTTGGTGTCGCCATCTTCTTTATTACCACCTTCAAGAGCGTCGTCGTGGGTAGTAAGGCTGTCGCTTTTGAGTTCAAAACCGTCTGCAATATTATCAATGTCAAACGCAACAGGACGTGTTACAATGTCGCCATCAGCGTCTTTATATTGAAGAGTAAATGAACCTGTGTCTTGAGTGTTGTTTGCGGTAATAGTAAACTCACCGTTTTCATCGATAGTTACTGTACCCCAAGGATAGTTTACAGTGCCTGTTTGAGCGTTACCTTGCGCATCTAGAACGGTATACTCGCCACCGACTTTATCGGCGCCTTCATCAAATAGGTCAGAAGCTTGGTGCGGGCCTGAAACAGTGTCATTAGTATCAGTTGAGGCATCATCAAAGCCTTTTATGTCCACAGTAAATTCAGCATCAGAAACTTCGGGTTTATCGTCCTGAATAGTAATGTCGATGGAAGAACCTGTGATATCTGTTTTATCATGTTCGTCTGTGATAGAGTCAATAACAAAGCTATCCGCAATGCCTGATTGGTTTTCACCATCATTTGCATCACCATGATCAAATACTGTATCTTGAACATATTCATAGCTTACAGTATAGCCGCCTTTATCGGCATCACCTTCGATTTTGAAGGTAATATCGCCGTACGTGCCTTCAACTTTCGCTGTTCCTGCTACAAGGTCTTCATAACTAAGAGTAACACCATTAATAACAATGTTTTGAACACCGTCTAAAGAAACAAAAGAGAATGTACCTGTTGCAACGTTGGTGTCGCTTTCTTCTTTATTACCATCTGCAAGAGCATCGTCGTGAGTTAAGTGGTCGCCACCTGTAGTATTCAAAGTTAAACCGGTAGGGCTGTTATTAACTTCTATAAAGACTTCTTTGCTTGCAGTATCTAAGTCACCGTCGGTATATGTAATACTGAAGGTTGCATTATCTTCTGAGTTATTGGGAGTTACAGTATATTCACCTGTAACATTGTTCATGGTAACTTTTCCCCAACCTAAGTCATAGGTGGTAACAGTTTCACCGTTTTCATTGGCTGTTACATCTGTATCGTCTGCTGCAACACCTTCAATGGTATAACGACCTGCAATGCTATCATCTGCATCACTTTCAAGATCAGCGCCTTCATGCTTGTGGTCAGCGCCTTCATTAAAGTAGTCACTTGCTTGATATGCCTCAGAAGTTGTACCTTCTTTTTGTATTGCGAGATTTTCAGTTCCCGCAGTAGCCACAGGCACGTCATCGGTAACATCGATCTGAACGTCGGTTGTAACTATGTCGCCGTCAGCATCTGTGAAGGTAAACCTTGTATCATCATATACAACATTTTTACCATCAGCAGGCGCATTTGCACCGTCCACAACGTCAGGAGCTTTAGTCAATTTATATTCGTATTTAACTGTATATGTACCATCTAGATTATCAACAACACCTGTTACAGTCAATTCACCGTAATGGGTGTCAGTTGTTACAGGGGTAGCAGTCCAGCTACCGTTATTATACTCTAAAGTTTGGGAACCAAACTCAATAGATGCCAGACCGTCATAGGCTGTAATATTAAATTCACCACCAACAACAAGAGCTTGTGAATCAGCTTCGGTACCATCGGAGAGGTTTTTCTCGTAAACAATATGTAAATTACCTTCTTCACCTTCAGGTACAATCACTTCATGGTTTATACCATCAATATCAAAAACCAAATCAACAGAGCTGTTAGCGCCCCATCTGTCGGTTGTGGTAACAGTGAAGCTTTCTTGTGGTTGAGTGTTTTCGCCGCCTGTGAGCGCTCCCAAAGCGTCGTATTTTGAGCCATCGGCAGGAGTATAAAGGGTATAGGTATAGCTACCGTCGGCATTAACAACCAAAGTACCGTATTCACCTTCAATGGTGAGGGTGTCATCGGTATTAAGGCCTGCTTCACTTGCAGTGTTTGCGGTAACATTATTGGAAGCGACACTGATTTGTTGCGCGTCGAGGAAAATTCCGCCTTCGGAACCGTCGGCGTCAGCATCTGTTACAGTAATAGTACCCGTTACAGAGTCGGCAGACATAATTTCGCCACCTGCTGCATGTTCAGCATCTTCGCTTAGAGTAAAATCTTGTGCATTGATGGAGATTTCAGGTTTGTCGTTTGTGCCGTTAACTTCAATATTGACAGTTACGGTAACGCTGTTGCCTTGAGGGTCGGTAACAACAACAGTAAAGCTTTCGGTATGTTCTTCACCTTGGTTTAAGGAATTTTCGTCGTCGAAAGTATATTCAAACACACCGGTGCTTGGGTTGATGGTTATGGAACCATATGCACCTTGACCGTCGCCCAAAATAGCAAAGCCCAAAGGTTGACCTTCAGGATCAACAGCATTAATTTGGCCACGAGCTGTTAAATCACCGTCGTAAACTTGGTTAGGATTATTTGGAGAAAGGGTTCCGTCTATATCACGACCAACACCTGTTTCATATACGTCAAGAACGTTTGGAGTTGCATCGGGAACAAGATCGCCTGTTTCTGTAGTTCTGTCATCATCGGGGAAAATAGTAATGCCTGTAATGAAAGGAGCGGCATTAGGCAACTCACCGTCTTGGTCTTCAAAATCTACAGCTGCTGCAGCTTGTGGAATATCAAGACCGCCAAGGTAGTCAATACCACCGAGAAGGTCTGCACCGGCGCCACCGTTAAAGAAAGAGCCGTCGGCGTTCACAGGAGCTGCCGCAGGACCCGCCGCAGGCATAAGGTCTGTTGCATCTAACGCTGTAAAGAAGGTTTCACCATCGATTTC
>CAYJHY010000035.1:0-8955 GCA_964369875.1 uncultured Mailhella sp. | reverse complement strand
CAGGCATAAGGTCTGTTGCATCTAACGCTGTAAAGAAGGTTTCACCATCGATTTCTGCACCGTCAATATTGAAGGTGGGCATATTTTCAGAGTTATAGGTATTATAAAAATCGGTAAGAGAGATGGAGCTGCCATCTTCAAAATCAAGAACAAGGTTATCATCTACACGATTAAGAATAACATCTGTGGTGGGAAAATTAAAAAAGATAACATCATCTGCTTGGGGAGCTTGTACAACTTGGACACCTGCGGCAGGCTTTGTCAAATTAATAGCCATAAAAACCTCTTTAAGTAAAGTTTAAGTATATGTAACGGATAGTTAAACAGCAAACAGTGTACCTTATGACTTTCTGCAAATTAATAAAGGCAGACTTGACATTAGGTAACATCAAAAACCACAAAAATGCGTGGCTGATATAGATAGGTGATGTTTGCGCCCGTAAAACCTACTCTATTTTGCGAATAGTTTTTAGGACATGCTCCCACTTATTAACCCAGTGGTGCATATGGTGAGTTGAGGCGTTTCAACCGGCAAGCAATATACGGTAAGAATTACGACTAAAACATTAAGCCTCAATAATCCATGTACGCGCCCCCAAAATAATCTTCAATACTGCGAAAACATTCCGGAGACAAACTTTGCTTATTAACCCAACAAAAGTCTTGTACATTATCTTTCAAAGCAATCTTAGATAATTTTTCTTACATTGTCAACCTTTAAATTTTATTATAATTCAAAAACATGTGAATCTATTTTTATTTTAAATCTTCATTTACATCAAACAGCATAAGCCTTAAAAAGCCTTTATAAAGCCCCCCGTTGCATACACAACGGAGGGCTTGTTTTTTTAGAGCAATTCCAATAAAAAATAATTCAGTCGATGCTCTAAGATAATGCTTATACGCCTATTTTAAACTGTGCAAGGAAGAAAACGGTTCTTCCCGCAAGTTCTGCAAACAGAAGCAATAAAAAAGTTATAGGTATAAAAGACGGAGACTTTAAAGGTTTTTTCAAAAATAGCAACAACGAAGCAAACAACAGGCCAAAAAGCTGTATATCAAGATTAAAATACCCGTGTATAAAGTGATCGGGGATCGCCAAATCCGGATTTTGCCTCATGGTGGTTATCCATGCAATTTTGGAAGCCAAAACAAACACAAGCCCCAACACATAGGCAAACAAGGAACTTTTTTTCAAACAATCACAAGTAGCCTCACGGCTCAGCATAAAGGCAACAGCCCCCCCAAACAGGAATGCAGTGCCAAAGAAAGCCAAGGCAGTTCCCAAAAATCGCCAATAGGGCATTTCTTCCACGGAAGCATAAACTTGTGTCATAACGTAGAGCAGTAAAAGCCCTGCAAGGCTTGCCCCATAACCGACAATTTTGGAACCTTTAAACGCTTGCCATAAAACCAAAGCACCAAACAAGCCCACGCAGACAATTTCACGACTGAGCCATGAGTGCCCAATTTGAGTAAGGGTGTAAAGAGCGTTAAAGGGATTTTGTAGATGTAAAATAGAGGCTATGCCTGCAATTACCACCGCAACCAAGGAATAACACCAAAGCTTTTTCTCAATGACTTCTTCCTTAAAACAATTGCTTAGGGTAGCAAAAACAGCGAGTCCAATGGACAGTTGGCAGAATGTGGTAAAGATAATAAGCGACCATTCTGCATAAATTCCTGCAAAATCATTCATGCCTACACCTCCTCTTTATTGGCGAAATCAACTTCCGTACTGCCACTTGGTTTTACATCGCGTCCGGCAATCAAAGCCAAAGACGGATGGGTAATTTCAGGACTTGGAAGAGGTGCCAAGGCAGCCTCACCGTATTGTTTTATAAATTCCTCACGAGTACCCAAGAAAAGCGCTCGACTCGGACAGGCCGCCACACAGGCAGGTTCTTTGCCCACCGCCAAATAATCACGGCACATATCACATTTTGTCATATATTTCTTTTCTTTATTCACTTGCGGACTGGTATAAGGGCAATTCCATCTGCAATACCCACAGCCCACACAACGCTCGGAATCAATAGAGACAATTCCCTCTTCGTCTTGAGAACATGCCCCTGTGGGGCAAGCCGTCACGCAAGAAGGATTTTCACAGTGGTTACAAGACACGGAAATATAATAGGTGAAAACATTTTGTTCCCAAACACCTTCTGCTTGCTCCGCCCATTCACCACCACTGGCCTCAATGACTTTTCTCCAATGTAAGCCCAAGGGAAGATTATGCTTATCCTTACAAGCAATCATACAGGCCTTGCACCCCATACAGCGGGAGGTATCCATTAAAAATGCACGTTTAGTCATGGCTCACTCCTTATATTTTGCGGACTTCCACAAGGTTTGTATGTTGTGGATTGGCTTTAGAAATAATAGTGGGGCGATAGGCGGTAAGCGTATTGGTACAAGCTCCCATGTCTACGCCTTGACTGTTCGGTTTATACCATGCCCCTTGCGGCAAGGAGACAACCCCCGGCATAATACGGGGCGTCACCTTGACAGGCACATGCACCTCTCCTCTATCATTGAACACCGAAACCATTTCACCATGCACAATGCCTCGCTTCTTTGCATCCACAGGATTTATCCATAGATTCTGAGGCATAACTTCCTTGAGCCAATCGCAATCACCATACATGGAATGCGTTCTGCCTTTGTAGTGGTGACCTATCATCTGCAAGGGGAACTGTTTACGGGTTTCAACATCACCGTAACTTTCCCAAGTGGCGATATATTGCGCCACAGGGTAAATTTCCTCACCCAGATATTGGCCTTTACCACGGATTTCTGCAAGATTCTGTAAAAATTCAGAATAAAGCTCAATTTTACCCGAAGGCGTCTTTAAGGGGTTTGCAATGGGATCATCCCTAAAAGGTTTAAACTTGATAGGTAAATCACGGGATTTTGCCTGATGCCAAATCGCCTGTTTTCTGGCTTCTGCCAAGGTTGGAGGAAGCGAAGGCATTTTTTGACGGCATACATTTTGATAGTTATATTCAAGCCACGCTTCATGATCGCGCCCTTCGGTGAAAGCTTCTTCAATGCCGAAACGTTTGGCAAGTTCCGTACAAACTTCATAAATGGTTTTTGATTCGTGATACGGCTTTGCCGCCCCTGAAAAGATATAATATTCAATATCTTGACCATAGGAAGAGCCATAAATATCAGCACTTTCATTATAAGCACAGCTTGGAAGAACAATGTCTGCCCACTGAGCGCTTGCGGTATGATGAGAATCCATAACCACAATCATTTCACATTTTGATTCGTCCCCAAGAACTCTCTTGGTATTATTAATTTCAGAGTGTTGGTTTATAAGCCCATTCCCCGCATAGTTCCAAAGGAATTTAATTTCTGTGGGATAGGTATCCGCACCGATAATTCCGTCTTTGGCGGCAGTCATACCCTTGGGATTATCCACCACATTCAGCCATTGATACACAGGAAAGGTTACCTTCACAGGGTTTGGCCCTGTAGGTAATTTGGGAACGGTGATAGGAAAATAAGCATCTAAATCACCATTATTTCCGCCACGCAAACCCACATTACCCGTGATTGTGGCAAGAGCCGCCACCGCAAGGGTTTGCATTTCGCCGTTGGCTTGTCTTTGCAGACCCCAACCTTGGGCAATATAACAAGGCTTGGCCTGCCCCATTTCCCTTGCAAGTTGTACAATTCTTTGGGCGGGTATGCCTGTTATCTTTGATGCCCATTCGGGAGTTTTTGCCACTTTGTCATAACCTGTACCCAAAATATAGTCACTGTATGAAGTATTGGGTTTTGCGGATTCGGGCATTTGTGAGCTGTCAAAACCTATGGCATAGGTACGGATAAAATCCATGTCTACCATATTTTCTTTAATCATCACATAGGCAAGGGCAGAAGCCAAGGCGGCATCGGTACCGGGACGAATGGGGATCCATTCATCGGCTACAGTCACGCATGTTTCGCTAAATCTTGGATCGATAACAATAATCCGAGTATTGTTTTTAGCCTTTGCTTCTAAAATTTCGTATTGCAAACCTCCGCCACTCATGCGGGTTTCGGTGATATTTGCCCCGAAAAATACGGCAAGCTTGGTGTTGGCAATGTCGGTAATGGCGTTTCCGCTATAGCCTGCAATACCATACATTGCTCTGAGTGCCGCTTGGTTTTGCGCAGAACTGTAATCACTTGCGCCCAAAACAAAACCACCCATAAGGTTCATCAAACGATAAAAGGATTCACGGCGTAGAATTGTACCGAGCCCAACCCCTGAGGCGTAAGTGCTAAAAATAGAATTATTTCCATAATTATCAATACAATACTTGAGCTTATCGGCAATGGTGTCCAAAGCTTCTTCCCATGTGATACGCTCAAATTTACCCTCGCCACGTTTGCCCACCCTTTTCATGGGGTATTTTAGACGACTTTCCGTATACATATAACGACGATAGGAGCGTCCACGAGGACAGGCACGCACTTGGAAAATACCATTTTCCCAGTCATCCTTAATCCCGCTTTCGGTTTCTATACGGATAACCTGATTATTCTCGTCCGTAAAACATTTGAGCACACAACAACTGCCACAATTGTTCATACAAGCGGAATAGAAAAAATTTTCAGGCACGGGAGCAAGAGCTGCTTTGGCATGTGCCTTTCTCAGAAGCAATTTTTTCGCCCCAACCCCCAACGAGCTTGCGGCAACGGTGATTGCTCCAAACTTAAGAAATTGTCGACGTGTCGAATGTTGCATACTTATCTCCTTGTTATAATAAATGCATTATTGTATTTTGCGGATCAAATTCAAACAACATCAAAGAACATTCAAGGTAAACTTCATAACTTACATGGAAACAATTTCGAAAAAAAGAATTAAACAGAGATTTTTGCCATAATATAATGCATATTTGGCTGACAAACTTCTTTAAATAAAAAATCCCTCACTCGCTAAGCCTATTCTATCACAAATCAAGATAAAGTACCAGTTTAATTTTATTCTCTCACATTTAATTCTACGTCATTCCAATTTGCTTATTCTTGGGAGAGGGAAAACCCCTTTTGTGTACAAAAGGGAGTTTTCCCCCTCCCAACCCCTCCCCCTTTCCTGAAAAAACTTTAATAGTAGGACGGTAAATCTTTAAAACGTATGTTTTGTATTATATCGTATTTTTAGGTTTAAAGAGAATTGGAATGACGTGATTTAATTCATGCCATTCCAATTTGCTTATTCTTGGAAGAGGGAAACCCCTCCCCGTTTCCTGAAAAAACTTTCATAATGGGACTCTAAATGTAACTTCTCATTATGTCATATTGGTAGGTATATGGGGAATTGGATCGGCGTGACAAAAAAGGCCCTTGCAATATTCTGCAAGAGCCTTTCTTAATATCGAACCCAAAGTACTTTAAGTCATTTCTGTTCTTTTCTTCTTACAAAGTGTAATAAGAAAAAGTCTCAAATCTTAAGCACCACCCTTAATAATAACATTGACTTCATTTTCAACATCATCAAGAATCAAACCGGTGTCAATATTATGCCATAGACTTGCTTCAGACTGCCATGAGTCACTCAGTTCAAGAGTGTTTTGCGTTGCATCATAACTCATGCCGTTATTGATAAGGAAGACAGAGGACGTCATGTCGATATAACTAAGTCCACTCATAGCCTCTTCAATAGCATCGGCTTGTGTTTGATCCATTCCTGAATTACTGTTGACGCTTGTGAGCTCAACAACAAAACCATCGGGTTGGGTATCTGCTGTATTCATGTCAGGGTAGAGAGGACTGTCGGCATCGTGAGCAGTGAAATTGAATGTTCGAAGGCTTACACTTGTACCGACACCGTTGGTTTTAATCCAAATTTCATAATTTTGATGGATATAGTTTGTGAAACCATTGGCATCTTCTGCGCCCATGTCCCATTCACCCTTTTCAAGGGTAAATCTGCCGTTTGTGGCATCATAGCTGATATTCAGCTCTGTAAGAATATCTGAGTTCATAGTGCTTTGAAGAGGGGTACCAAAAACATTAACAAACAACTCAACATCTGTCGCACTACCTAATTGATCGAGAATATCGGCTTTTGTTCCCACAGCGATATCTAAGCCACTACCGCCCAAAAGGGTGTCTTCAGCGTCAAAGAATATGGAATCTCTGTTATCGCCTCCGTTGAGAACATCTGCACCTTGTTCGCCATAAAGCACATCGGATCCGGCTCTTCCATACATTTCATCATTACCGGCACGGCCATACATAACATCATTACCGGATGTTCCGCTAAGAACATCATTGCCTGAAGTACCGATAAAAAGATTTTCGCTAACAGTAGGAGAGGTAAGGGGAGTGCTTACGGTTGCGGTTGCTTCGAAGTCACTCGAATCAAAGGTTGTGAAAGTGTTTTGACGGCTTAATGTTTGCGAAGAATCAACACCGTCCAAAGAATCAACGCCGGAAGCAAGATCACCCGCAGCAGGTGCATTATAAAACGCTCCGTCCTCGTATTGAGAAGGACCTGCGGCAGGCATAAGTTCTGTGGCTTCCAGTGCGGTAAAGAATTTTTCACCGTCAATAGGAACCCCTTGAACATTAAAACTGGGCATATTCTCTGAACTGTAAACATTATAAAAATTGAGTAAGGTTATTGTGGCACCGTCTTCAAAAGTCAGAACAAAGTTATCTCCAACCTGCGATAAAGCTACGTTTGACGTGGAAAAGTCAAAAAAGATAACCTCACCGGCAAGCGGAGTTACGTTTATATTGGAACCCACTTGAGGTTTCGAAAGATTAATAGCCATAAAGAACCCCTTTAAATGCTTGGTAACATTATCGTATCAATTTTATTGTTTAAAAATAAAAAACAATCTCTGAATCTTCATTAAAATCACGGTCAGGAAAAGCATCGAAAAATTCTGAAAGTACAACAAAATATTGGTAGATTCTTTCCAAAACTTATGTTTAAATAAATATACATCCTACTTAGTCTTTAAAATAGGACACTTTCTTAAAAATGTCAATATTTTTGTACACTATTTTTTATTAAAAACATAAACTTGTTAAGTATTTATACTTTTAACAGGAAGGATTCCTTGTAGATATGTTTTTAAAGCTCATTAAACTGAGATACGCTCCAAAAAATTATGCATCTATTTCTTTCCGATGTTTTTTTGCCTTTGTCTTGCCACAGATAAACTGTTTTCGGGAACATCGTGGGTGATTACAGAACCTGCGGCAATAAGGGAATTGGTACCGACTTTCACAGGGGCAACATAGGAAGTATTTGATCCTAAAAAGCAATAATCTTCAATAGTTGTTTGAAATTTATTCTTTCCGTCATAGTTGCATGTAATACTGCCTGCCCCAACATTAACTTTTTTTCCCATCTTCGTATCACCGATATAACTCAAATGATTTACCTTACTTCCATCACCTATATAGGATTTTTTAATTTCTACAAAGTTTCCGAGGTGGGCGTCTTTTGCGATATGGCTTTGAGGGCGTACGCGAGCATAAGGGCCTGCAATAACAGCTTCTTCAAAAACACAATCTTCAAAATGGCAATGGGAACGAATGCGACAATCCTGACCGATGGTTGCGTTGATGAGCACACAGTGAGATTCTATACAAGTATAAGCGCCTACTTTACTGTTACCATAGATTTCGCACGGCCCGAAAAGTTCTGTGCCTGCTTCCACTTCTGCCAAGGGGCTGATATATATGTTTTCAGGATTATGCATAGTAACCCCATTTTGCATGCGCCTTTTATTTTCTTTTTCTTGCATGGTCTTTTCTGCCAAGGAAAGCTCATAAGGATTATTTACACCAAGAAGCTCATTTTTGTGAGAAACACAAATGGCATCAACGCTCAACCCTTCGGCAAGCCCAAGGCCGACGCAATCGGTCAGATAATATTCACCGCCCACATTTTCCGAAGAAAGTTTTGGTAAAAGAGTATTAAGCGCTTGAGCATCAAACATATAAATACCTGTGTTTATTTCACAAACCTCATGCCCCTTGGCTATGTGCTCGGCAAAATTTTGGCGAAAATCTTTGGCTTCCATAATGCCTTGCAAGGCGCCTGTATTTTCTCCTGTTTGTTCAAAATTCTTACGCATAACTCGGCCATAGGCGGCGGCGTCATCAAGCACAAGGCTTAAAAAACCAATCTCGAGGTTCTGAACATTTTCAGACAACTCTTTTAGAATATCCGTGGTAAGCAGGGGAGTATCGGCATTAACAATCAAGATTTTATCATTTTTTTCAAAAACAATGCTTTCTTGCATTTTAGCCATTGCGCATTGTACGGCATGACCTGTGCCCAGCTGCTTGTCCTGTAAAACACAACGCTTTTCGGCATCTTCTCCAAAAATTCCTCTGAGATGGGCTTGCACCATATCCCCTTGGTGGCCGATTACTGTCCAAGTATCCGCCCCAAGCCCGTCAAGAGCGCGGTATACATAAGAAATCATGGAATTTCCTAAAATATTTTGTAAGGCTTTGGGTTTTCTGGAAGGCATACGAGTGCCTTTTCCGGCGGCCAAAATAAGGGCATAAATCTTAGACATAACATCTCCTGAAAATGCATGATTTTAAGTGTTTTTTCGAGAGGGGGAACTTTTGAAAAAGTTCTCCCCTCTCGAGCTCTCCCCCACAAAACTTTTTAATATTAAAAAATCCGTAGCGATAATCTAGTGGGGCTATACAAAAATGCTCTATGGAAAACTAGGGGTCAAAGCGATAAAATTGCTCTGTCTAGCGCAACAAGTTCTTCCCGTACCAAACAAGGACAATAGCCACAAGAAGTAAAACGACACCAAAAACACGCATCTTTTCAGGTCGAATCAAATTGCCCAGCTCACGATAAAATTCCAGAGTCTTTTCGGGGGAAATAACCCACGGCAAAGACTCGATCAGACAAACCAAACCGAGTGCCACAATGAGAGAAGGTATAAAATCCATATATGCTCGCTT
>CAYJHY010000034.1:11466-13998 GCA_964369875.1 uncultured Mailhella sp. | reverse complement strand
CCCAAGCCCCCCACCCCTTCCCCAAAAAACTTTAATAGGGGACTGGTGGATAATGTTCTATAAAGGTTGAATAAACTTTATAAGCTGTCGACGTAACACTAAAAGAAAACTATTTAATATTAAAGTTTTTTTTAGAAAAGGGGAGGGGTTGCCCTTTTTATAATGAAGAAAAACTCTTTTTTAGACACAAAAAAGGTTTTCCCCTCCCTAAAAATACAACCCTGAACAAAGAGTAATCTATGCAAGAAAGTTGGCAAACAGTTTGGGCAAAGAATTTGTCCGATGAATTTCTTTGCGCCTTTTGGCAAAAGGCTTTGGCGCAAAAGGTGGCACAAGCAACATTCTATGAATATTTACCGCCGACACCTGAGGATTTTTGTAGTTGGGTTAGAGGGCAGGATTTACGTTTTATCCAAAATTACCAAGGGGAAGCAATCGCCATGTATTGGCTCAATAATCCCTTGGGCAAGGCGGTAATGATTCATTTTTGCTTTTTAAAAGAGGCAGTTGCTCATAGGGAGGCTGTAGGGCGTTATGTCACAAAGGGGCTTTTAGAGGCTAAAATCAACGGGGAATATGTGGTGAGTGCCCTTATGGGCATCACTCCTAAAAAATATAGGCACGCTCTTAATTACATTAAAATTCTGGGCTTTGAGCTTGTGGCCGAACTTCCAGAAGCCTGTTTTTTTAGCCAAAAAAAAAGATACGAAGGCGCAGTCATCAGTATTTTAACTCGTAACAAAAGGAGAAATCTTATGGGCGGAGGAGGAAAAACGCCATCTTTTACAACACCTGAAGTGGCGGCGGTTGAGGTTCCGGCACCCCTTCCCACTTCGGTGGATGAAAGTGTCAAACTGGCAGGGGACGAAGAAAGAAGAAAAATTGCCGCCGCAAGCGGGAAAAGCTCTACGGTTTTAACCTCGAGCTCAGGCCTAACAAATCAGGCAACCACTCAGAAAAAAGAAGTTCTTGGAGGCTGACGAGATGGGGAGAGCTCTTAAATTTGTAAAACAAAGGAGGTTGGATGAAGTTAACTCCCGTCAGTACAGATGAAGAAAAGGTTCGGCATGTGCTTGGGCGTGTTTCGGTGCTTGAGGCGCAACGCCGATCGTGGGAGGGGCATTGGCGTGAAATTGCAGAGCTCATGTTACCCTCAAAGGGGGCGTTTCTCTTTGAAACTTCGGGGAGGCGTGAGCATGATGGCGGTAAGCGTAATCAAAAAATAGTTGACTCCACAGCACTGTATGCCTTGCGTATTTTGGCGGCGGGCATGCATGGGGGGCTCAGTTCCCCTGCACGGCCTTGGTTTCGCTTGTCGCTCAAGGATAAAAGCCTTGAAAGCATGGATGGCATTGCTTTGTGGTTACAAAATACCCAAGAAAGGGTTCATGCGGTTTTGGCAGGTTCGAATTTTTACCCTACCATTCATGCGCATTATGCGGAACTTGCCGCCTTCGGCACAGGGGTTTTTCTGATTGAAGAGGATGAAAAAGAGGTTATTCGCTGTCGAAATCTGACCGTGGGGGAATATAGCCTCGATTGCGACAGTCGGGGGCGTGTTAACACCTTATACCGTCGTTTTCACCTGAACTCACAGCAAATTGCCGAGCGTTTTCCTGAAAACTGCCCGTCTGAAATTTTAGAAAAAGGTACAGGTCAACAAAGGGGTGAACAGGATGTTCGTTATGAAATTGTACACGCCATTGAACCGAGGGAAGAATATAACCCAAGCCTTGCTGACGGAAAAAATCGTCCTTTCGCATCGTATTATGTACTTCTTGCGCAGGAAAATGTTTTGCTCGAAGAAGACGGTTATATGGAATTTCCTGCTTGTTGTCCTCGTTGGGATGTCACGGGGGGTGCCGTCTATGGCAGAGGCCCCGGCATGGATGCCTTGCCCGATGTGGCGATGCTCCAACGCATGCGAGCCGATGGCCTTGAAGCCTTGGAGCTTGAAATCAAGCCTCCCATGAATGTTTCAAGCAGTATCCGAAATCAAGGGGGGCAATTTGCTTTACGTCCCGGTTTTGCAAATTTTGTGGACACCACAAGCCCAAGTCCCGCCATAACTCCCACCTATCAAGTTCGGGCAAATTTACAAGCCCTTGATAGCTACTTGCAACAAATCAGAAAGCAAATAGGTGAACATTTTTACAAGGATTTATTTTTATTGCTCAGCCAAAGCGATAAAAGGATGACAGCCACCGAAGTTCACGAAAGAAACGCAGAAAAATTGATTATGCTCGGCCCTACTTTGGAGCGTTTACGCAGTGAACTTTTTCAACCCCTTATTCAAAGAGTGCTTGGGGTAATGCGTCGCTATGGGCAAATAGCACAAGTTCCGCCTGTTTTACAAGGGCGAGAATGGGAAATCGAAATGCAATCAAGTCTTGCTCTCGCTCAAAAAAGTGCTGATATTTCTGCCATTAAAGAAATAAGTACCTATGTGGGAGCCTTGGCAAGTTTGAAGCCCGAAGCGGTGGATAATTTGGATGTGGACGAAATGGTCAGCCACAGCGCAAAACTTATGGG
>CAYJHY010000034.1:0-11366 GCA_964369875.1 uncultured Mailhella sp. | reverse complement strand
CGGTGGATAATTTGGATGTGGACGAAATGGTCAGCCACAGCGCAAAACTTATGGGCGTTCCACCATCGGTTTTACGGGGAAAAGATGTGGTGGGTAAGCTTCGTTACGATAGAGAAATACAGGCGACACAAGCCAAAACCCAAATGGAGCAAGTGAGTTTGGTGAAAGAAGGCGTTGCCCTTGCCAAAGAACTGTCAGAAGTAGATTTGCAAGGAGATAACGCCGCCTCACGACTTGTGAACGCCATCAGTCAAAATGACAGTAGCAAAATGATGCCTGAACTTCTAAATATCACAGCTTCGCAAGGAGATAAGGAGATGGATGAACACACAAAATAATGATGAAAAAAACATCCTACAAGATGACGAGAATCTTGTGCAAAGCGACTTGCTTGCCGTTCTCGGAACACCGCAAGGACGACGCTTTATCAGGCGAATTTTTCGAGCGTGTGGGGTTTTTGAAGCAATGCCCGTAGGAGATCAAAATCTCTATGCATGGCATGAAGGGCGTCGCAGTATCGGTCTGGTGCTTTATCATAGAATTTTTGCCCTTGGGGCAAATTTTACCAATCAACTTTTAACGGAGGATAGAAACAGTGTCTGATATTTCTCAGGCGGTACAAGCGGATTCAGTGGGGGCAACGGGAGCTAGTGGAACAGGTGGAACAGGAGAAAACGGGGTAACCTCTTTTGTTTCTGCGCAAAGCGAAGCAAACCAAGGTAGCGGACAAACAAATGCTTCCCAAACAAAGCCAAATATCCCTCAATCGCTGGCGACAGACTTGCCCTCCACACTAGAAAGCAAGCAAAACAGATCACAAAATGCCAACGAAACAACAAGTGCAAGCAAAAACGAGCAGAAAGACGTAGGTTCTCAAACAAAAGGAACCTTGCTGACGGCCCAAAACGCCACACGCTCAGAAGATGAATATGTATTTGAATTTTCACCCGATACCGTTGTCGATACGGCTTTAATCGACAGTTTCAAAAGTTTTGCCGCTTTAAATAATATGAGTGTGGAGTCAGCCAAACAAATGGCGGCTTTTTACGAAAGCTATATTCAAAAAAATAGTGATACTCTTGCCCGTCAAGCCGTAACACAAGCCGAAGAAATGGCACAGGCCTGCGCCCATGACAAGGAGTTTGGCGGAGCTCGTTTCCAAGAAAATCTCCGTTATGCACGGGCGGCACTCACTCGCTTTGACGACGGAACGCTTACAAAAATCCTTAATGAATCCGGCTTTGGTTCCCATCCCGAAGTGGTGCGCTTTATGTACCGTGTCGGCAAATCCATCGGTGAAAAAACAATGGCGGTCGGGCAAAGTCAAAGCCGTGAACTGTCCGCCGCAGAGCTCTTTTACCCAAGCATGCGCAAAGGATAAAATCTGTCATATTAGCTAATATATGGCTTTTGCAATAGTTTTAGATGAATAAAAGTTAACTTTTTATAATAAAAGAGCTTAGTTAGAAACATACCTAAATATTATAAAATTTTTTGGGGTTGGGGGTTTGGGGGAAGGGTACTTTTTTATAAAAAAGTACCCTTCCCTCAAGAAAATAAAAAAAAACATAAAAAAACAAAAATAATCAACATAACAAGGAGGCACTATGCCGGCAAGTAATCTTTTGGACGCGGCCAAGCGTTTTGACGGTAACGGTAAAATTATTAAATTAGTTGAAATTATGTCTAAGAGCAATGAAATCTTGGAAGATGCTTTATGGGTGGAGGGTAACTTACCCACGGGGCACCGCACCACCATTCGCACGGGCTTGCCTGCCGCCACATGGCGACTTCTCAACTATGGGGTTCAGCCAAGCAAGAGCACCACAAAAAGTGTGGATGATTCTTGCGGAATGCTTGAGGCGTATGCGGAGGTTGATAAATCCTTGGCGGATTTGAACGGCAGTACAGCCGATTGGCGTATGACAGAGGAATCGGGCTTTGTGGAGGCTATGAATCAAGAAATGGCGAACACCCTGTTTTACGGTAATACCCATGTGGAACCTCAAAAATTTATGGGTCTTGCTCCAAGGTTTAATGCCCTCAGCGGTTATGAAGGGGCGCAAAATGTTATCAGTTACGGGGGCACGGGCAGTGCCAATACTTCCATTTGGCTTTGTGGTTGGGGTGAAAACACCTTGCACGGAATTTTTCCAAAGGGCAGTAAGGCAGGCTTGCAAATCAATGATTTAGGCGAACAAACCTTACTTGACGATCACGGGGGGCACTATCAAGGGTATCGCAGTCATTTCAAATGGGATTGTGGTCTCAGCCTTAGGGATTGGCGTTATGTTGTGCGTATTTGTAATATCGATACTGCAAGTTTCGGAAGCATTATCGATGGCAGTAAGGAAAATGTAGGCACAAGTTTAATTCGTCTGATGATTGCCGCCGCCAATAAAATTCCTGCCAGCAATAAAGCCAAAATGGTTTGGTATATGAACCGTGATGTGAAAACCGTGCTTGATATTATGGCTATGGAAAAAAGCAATGCTCACTTGTCTATCGATCAAGTGGAAGGAAAGCCGGTGACGCATTTTCTCGGTATGCCAGTGCGCCGTGTGGATAACTTAAGCAATGAGGAAGAAGCGTTGGTTTAAACTCGTTCTGATATGGGGGGAGGGTAACTCCCTTCCCTCTAATCTGATTTTTAACACAAGGAAAATCTATGTTTTTAGACGCAAATCTTATGTTTTGCCAAGGGCAAGAATTACGAGGCTCCACTGTTTCACAAAAGACCCTTTGTCTTGATAATAAAGTAGGTTCGGGCTTGCCGATGCATCCCTTTTTTCAAGTGCAAGAAGTTCTTACAGGGTTGACAAGCCTTAGCATTGAGGTGCAATCGGCGGATGTGATCACCGACAGTGTAGAAAATATCCCCGAAAGTGCTTTTCAGACTATTTCTGAAAGCAGAAGCCTTACGGCAGAACACTTGGAAAAACATCCTACAATTTATTTGTCCGCACTGCCACCCGAAGCAGGTAGGTTTTTACGACTCAAATTTACAGTAAACGGCAGTGTTTCGGCAGGAAAAGTGAATGCAGGTTTGGTGCTTGACAGACAACTGCAATAAGTGGGGGATTTATGGCTGTATCACAGGTGGAAGTGTGTAATTTAGCACTTTCAAGGGCTGGGGGACACAGAATTGCTCAAATCACTTCCCTAGGGGAGGCCAGCAATGAAGCACGGCAGTGTGCCGTGAAACTTCCCCATCTTATCCGCACGGCTTTGCGTGCCTATCCTTGGCGTTTTGCCACAAAAAAAGTGGTGTTGGCGCAAACGGTGCTTGGTCAGGAAAATAAGGCCAATCCTTATCAATCTGTTTTGAGTGGGCAAACTGAAAACCAAAATACTCAAAGCAGTACGGAAAAACAAGCCGTTTTATACGGAACTTCTTTTTTATACCAATATCCCGAAGATTGTTTGGTGGCGCGTTGTCTTTATTCTGCAAAAGAAAATATTGCCCATAAAAACGACACCATTGAGCAGGACTTTCACTTGGAACTTGCTCAAGACGGCACTAAGCTTCTTCTTTGTAACGTGTCGGATGCAGTGCTGATTTATACGGCCTATGTGAGCGACGCCAGCCTTTGGGATGCCATGTTCACCGATGCCCTTGCGTGGCAATTGGCGGCGGAACTCTGTGTCAGCCTAGGGAATGATATGCAAAAAGGGCAACAGCTGGAAACAAGGGCTTTGCAAGCCTTTGAAAAAGCAAAAACCCTTGATAGCAAAGAATCCCACTATCCCCTCTTGGCCACAAGCTATACTCAAGCGAGGTTGTAGGGGGAGGAGGATTAGTCTTCTTGAGAGGGGAACCCCATTTTTGAGGCAAAAATGAGGTTCTCCCGACAATGAAATAAGGGCTCCCCCCTCCTGGAAAACCGTATGTTTTTGTTTGACCTAACAGATGACGCTCGGGGCTACGTCCATGTAGCCCACTCGCTCGAACTCACAAAAAGCGTGGTTTTTGTTTCGTTCGCACTGCGTGGCTTGTCACGTCCTGTGACATTTGTGAATAAAAAAATCAAACTTAAACCAAAATGCTTTAAAAAGGAGACTGTATGGCGTTTTTGGATTTGCAAAGTAGTTTTACGGCAGGTGAGCTTGCGCCGTCGCTTTGTGTTCGGGTGGATCTTGCCCGTTATCAATCGGGGTGTAAGAAGCTTGAAAACATGTTTGTTTTTCCGCATGGTGGGGTAAGTAAAAGGGGTGGATTTCGATTTCTGGGGGCATTGCCTTCGGCGGCTAAGTTGATGCCTTTTGTTTTTTCGGTGACGGAAACTTATGTGTTGGCGTGGGCGGAAAAACGGCTGTATTTTTATAATAAAAATGGGGCGATTGCGAGTGCTGACGGACAGGTTTATAGCATTGTGACGCCTTATAGCTTGGAGGAGGTGCAAGAACTTTCCTTTGTGCAAAGTGCGGATGTGGTTTATTTGGCTTCTGAAAATCATCCTCCTTATAAACTTTGTCGTTATGGGCATACTGACTGGCGTTTGGAACAAATAAGTTTTGCCCCCAAGGCTTCGCGTCCTACAGGAATAAGTGCCTACTTGCACGATGTGCGAACGGAAGGAGAAATAAACGGTGACGGTTCGGGCTTGCGTTCTTGGCATTTTGTGGTGACACAGGTGGACGCAAGGGGGGAGGAGAGCTTGGCGAGTGCTTCCGCTTCGGTGACGGGGCCTGAAAATTTGCGTACCACTTGTTATCCCAAAATTTCTTGGCACGCGGTGTCGGGGGCTACGGAATATCGAATTTATCAAGAAAAAAATGGTAAATATGGTTATATCGGCAGTAGTTTAGGCACTTCGTTTGACGCAAAAAATATAGCCCCCGATATGACAGATTGTCCGCCTGAGGATGCGAATCCTTTTGTTAATGGTAATTATCCCGGTGCGATCTGCTTTTATCAACAACGTCTGGTTTTTGCGGGCAGTAAACAAAAGCCACAAACCTTGTGGTTTTCCAGAACGGGTAATTATGAAAGTTTCAGTCGGTCAAGCCCTTCAAAGGCGGATGACAGCATGGAAATCACCATTGCAGGCAATGATGTTTCCAAAATTGTTTGGTTGGTGGCGCTTCGTACTTTGCTTGTGGGGACAAGCGGAACGGAATGGGAGGTAAAAAGTAGTAGTGGGATATTGAGTCCGACGGATGTTTCCATGGTGCCTCAGTCGTACCGAGGGTCGGCGAAACTGCCTGCTTTGATTGTGGGTAACAGCGTTTTGCATGTGAGCCGAACCCATAAAGAAATGCGTGATTTACTGTATGATTTTGGTACAGATTCTTATAATGGATCGGATCACGCTATTTTAGCCAGTCATTTATTTGAAAATCATAGCATTGCAGATTGGGCGTATCAGCAAAGTCCTCACAGTATTATTTGGTGTGTACGCTCAGATGGGGCGTTGCTTGGGCATACGTATTTGCGTGAGCATCAGGTTTATGCGTGGCATAGGCATGTGACCAAAGGGGAATTTTTATCGGTGTGCAGTATTCCGAGTACTTTTCAGGACGAACTTTTTGTTGTGGTGCAACGAAATGTTAACGGTCAAACCGTGTATTTTGTGGAGTATTTGGAAAATAACCAGAATGTTAGTGAAAATATGGGTGGGGAAGCTCTTTATTTTTATGCCGATGCGGCGCTCACTTATGATGGCGAGGCTACCAAAAAGCTTGTGGGGCTTGACCATCTTTTAGGGGAAGAAGTTTGTATTGTGGCGGATGGCGCTGTTTATCCAAGCCAAGTTGTGCAACGTTTTGAAGATGGAAAAAACGGAATAGAATTGCGGTTTGAGGCTAAAAAAATAGTTGTGGGTCTTCCTTATAGCGCTCGTTTGCAAAGCATGCCCCTTGAGCCTGACATGGGTGTGAGTGCAGGGCGCAAAAAACTGGTTAACCGCATAGGGGTTTATTTTAAAGACACCAATAGTGCAAAAATCGGCACAGATTTTGAGAATGATGAAGCCATGGATGAGGTAAAATGGCGCCTGACGGAGGAGCCCGGAAAGGCTGTACAACTTCGCACCGAAGATGCTTGGATTTATACCCATGGCAGTTATGCCAATCAGGTTTATGCTTGTGTTGAATCTTCGCATCCTTTGCCTTGCACGGTTTTGGCGCTTATTCCTGAATTGTCCGTGAATTAAAAGGGGGCTCATTATTGGGAAAAATATTAAAAGTCTTTTATATGACGGATGTAAAATACATCCTACAAATTGCAGAGGTTTCTGAATTAGAAGCGCTTGAAAAGATAATCAAAGCAGAAGATGTTTTGGAAAACTATTTTATGACAGGCCAAAGTGTGACATTTGTTTTACAGCGTTTATTCGAAATGTCTAAAAGCCCTCAAAGGAAACTTGAAATATTGAGCTTATACAGAGATGACGGTGGTGTTTGTGAGTTGGTGGGCATGGGTGGTGTGCTTGAAGATTGTGTGAAAGATAAGCAAAAGGAAATTATTTCATCAGGGAAAAACCGCTTCGCCCAAATTTGGTTTATGGGGGAAGATATGGAACGTCATGCTCGCTTTTTGGTGAAGCACGGCTCGGATATTGTTAATTCGTATCTAAAAAAATACGCATGCTTATATAATGTTGTTGGGATTTGGAACAAACAAAGCATACGTTTTTTAAAGCGCTTAGGTTTTAAAGTGAGTAAAGAAGCTCAGGTGATTGGGTATAAAAAAGCCCTGTTCTATCCATTTTTCAAGCAAAGAGAAAACCTTCAACAAAAGGATATTTTATGTGTTCTGTAGCAGGTGTTGTGGGCGGTATCAGCCTTGTCAGCGGTCTTTTTGGCACGGTAAGCAGTGTTCAAAGTTCTAAACTTGCCTCGGAACAAGCCAAGGCGCAAGCTCAGTATAACAGTGCTGTTTTACAAAGGGATGCGGAACTTGCCGTTATGAAAGGGAATGATGCCTTGGCGCAAGGACAAAAGGATCAAGAAGAAGCTCGAAGGCGTTATCAAGCTTCGGTTGCTCAGCAAGCCACTGAATATGGCGCGGGAAACATTACTCTTGATTCGGGTACATCGCTTAATGTTATGGCAGGTACGGCGGAGGCGGGGGAGCTTGAAGCGCTTGATATTGGTGCACAAGCTGAGCGTCAAGCCAAAGATTATTTTACTTCGGCAGGTGATTTACAAAACCAAAGTGTTTTAACGATGCAGGAAGCTGAGATTGATCAGTTTAATGCACAGAATCAAGCTATCGATTCAACGTTAAACGGGTTTAATAGTTTTAATAGTGAACTTTCTTCGCTGATGTCCTCAAAGGGGACAGGCCCCAGCTTTTTTTAGGAGTGCTTATGACTTTAGAAAGTAGTTTAAGCAAGAAAACCTATGTGGGGAACGGATTAACCTCCTTGTTTCCCATTCCGTTTTTTGTGGCAGAAGAGAGCCATATTTATTTGGTGATTAAAAATGCTTCGGGAAGTTTTCCTGTAACTCAAAATTTCTTTGTGGATTTGGAACATTCACAGGTTCAATATCCTATGTCGGGTACACCGCTGGCGCAGGGGGAAGAGCTGACTGTATTTCGTAAATTACCTTTAAACCAAATTGTAGACTTGGAAAATGCGGGTGCTTTTCATCCGCAAGTATTGGAAAAAGATGGTTTTGATCGGGTGGTCATGCAAATTCAGCAGTTATCGGAAGAGTTGTCTCGTTGTGTAAAACTTGAGATTACCGACAGCAAGAGCCCTGATGAAGTTTTGCAATTTCTCTTCAATGCGGAACAATATCTTTATGAAATGGCGGAACAAGCCACAGCGGAAAGTTTGGTGGCTAAAGAACAAGCAGAAGCCTTTATGGGCGAGGCGCAAAAATCGGCAGAAAATGCACTGCTCAGTGAGGAGAACTGCGGAAATTCAAAGCAAACAGCCATTGAAAATTCAAGGCTTTCCAAATACTGGGCGATAGCAGATATTCAAGAAAATCCGGAAGGATCTTCCAAATATTGGGCATTGCAAGCCTCTGAAAATATTCCTGATGCCACGGAATTGCATAAAGGTAAAATTCAAATTGCCAGCACAGCCGAAGCCCAAGCAGGTACAAATGACAGTAAAGCCATGACGCCTAAGAAAGTTCGTGAGGCTTTCCCTGTGCCTTTGGGATTATTGAAGCGTATGCCTCAAATTTTTACAGGCTCATTTAGTGGTAAAAACCCAATTGGGTCGGACAACGTCATTTACACAGATTGGCAAATCTGCGACGGTTCAAACGGAACGCCCGATTTACGGAATCGCTTTGTGCTTGGTGGTTCTGGTTTAAACCAAAAAGCTTTAGGCGGTAGTTCTGTTGATGTGGGGGATGTAACAGGAAGTACAGGAGCTTCTACTGCAAATATAAGTGGTTCTGTTGGAGGCACTATTTTAACTGAAGCTCAGCTAGCGTCACACTTTCATAGCGCTACTTCTTATACGTCTAATGATGTAGGTAGTATTAACGGTTTATCAGGAACACAAAAAGGTCATAATGCAATACCAACAAGTTATACAAATACCTCAGGCTCAAATCAACCACACTACCATTCTTTTTCCGGTTCTGTATCATCACACTCACACACAGACGGCAATTTAAGTGTACAAATTGATACTGTTCCTCCTTACTACACCTTAGCATACATCATGTATATTGGAGCATAACATGCAATTGACATACATCAAAGACGATAACCTCGTTATTGTGGACGGCAGACCTATCAAAAGTGAATATGTAGCACCCTCCGTATATCTTGGCGCACTGCATGCCGTTGTGTGGTCGGATAATCTGAAAGAGTATCAAAGCATTATTGACGGTGTTTTTACCAATACCCCCCTTGAAGATGTGCAATATGACAGCCATATCAAGCCACTGCATGACCAGTGGGAAGCGCAAAAAGTCATTGACGACACGCCACCGCCTCCGCTTACTTTGGAAGAGGTGAAAGCCCTAAAAATCCAAGAAATTAACGACGCTTGTTATAGCACAATCACTGACGGTTTTTGGTATGACGGCTTGCATTATAGCTATGACACCATTGACCAACAGAATTTTAGTGACACCGCAAATATTGCCCTTAGCCTTATGACTACAGGCGACACAACCACGTCTATTTCATGGAACGCATACAGCGATTTAGAGCATGTTCACCGCGTGGAAAAGTCTTTTAATGCTTCGGAATTTTATCAGCTCTATTCACTTGGTGCATTGTTTGGGCACAAGCAAATAAATATCGGTAAAGCTCAGACACTTAGAACGCAAGTGGAAGAATCCACCACAATCGAACAAGTAAACGCTATTACATGGGAGTAAAAAATGGACGGAAACATTCAACTTACAACAGAATGGCAAGACATCACCACATTGACCGTGGTTAACCCCAACGGCACAAGCTCGGCTTTATCCCTTGCAGGCGGTCAAACCATTCGGGTTATGGCCACAGGCCACGATTTATCCGTCGGTATTTACTTTTATGAAGGTGATAAACCAAGCGCAGATGCCGACGTGGAAAAAGCCGACTTCTTACCGCACGCAGAACAAGGCAAGCTCACAAAGACAGCTCTTGATATGTGGGTACGAGGTGCCATTGATGGGGCAATTCTTCATGTTTCGGGAACAGGAGCGTAAACTATGCCATTAGAAAGATTTCAAGAATATGAGTTTGGGGGCGTGCCGACCGCTTCAAGCGGTGGCGGAAGCGGTGAAGGGGGAGCGGTCACAAGCGTAAACGCAAAAACTGGGGCGGTTGTTATCGGTAAAGCCGACGTCGGACTAAGCCAAGTGGATAACACAAGGGACATAGATAAGCCCATTAGTACCGCAGTTCAAGAAGCTTTGGACAATTTGCCAAGCGGTGGTGAAAGCTACGACGATACAGAAGTACGTCAGCTTATCGCACAAAATGCAAGTGATATCGAAAGTAACACGCAAGCTATCGGTGATATAGATATTCCTTCTAAGCTTCCAAACCCCTTTGCCCTTACCATCAACGGTACGCCTTACGACGGTTCAAAAGCAGTAGGTCTTACTATAAGTGGAGAAGGAGGCGGTGACGGTGGCACATCTAACGCCGTTCTTTACACAGAACAAATCTTGACAGCAGGGCAACAAGCACAAGTAAGCAGCAATCTTGGAACAGCACAAACAGATTTACATGTGGATTGGGTACAAGGTAATACTGACTACGCAGGAACGGTTATCGCAGGTTCAGCATACCACGCTATTACTCCTTTAATGGAATGGCAACCCACACTTAATATTCCAGAAGGATATACTTTATTTTCCGCAACTTTTTATAATAACGATGAAACTTTCGCATCTAAAATAAACAGTATCTACGCAACAGGGGCTTATGCTATACCAAGTGACGCAAACAAAATGCGTTTGGTTTTACAAAGAACTAATTGGCAAGCAATAGATTCTGCCTTTTTGAAGGTCAATGCTTTCTTTCGTGGGCGGTTTAATTTGATAGCTACACAAGAACCTACGGCTATACGCAGTATGAATGTGGGTTACCGTTCTTTGGCGTGTAAGTGTGCATTCGAAAATAACTATTTGGAAATGCCTAACATGGCATTCGGATTTTTATGGTTTGAAGCTATTGTAGGTAAGTACAAATTTTATATTTCTGACGGGTATCATGCCAACAAACAATTTATCTTTGACTGGGATTTACCCGACAGTCCTGATAAATACTCTATGTCAATTGTGGGCGACGGTGATATTTTAGCCGTTTATAGAACACAAAATGATGTGATAAGCGCAGTGTCTGTTCGTAAAAACCCTCATTACTTTAAGCGTACAAACGGTTATCAAAGAACTGAAATTAAGATGCAAGAAAATGCATCTCTTGGAGGCATCAAGCCTAATGGGTGGATTGCTAACCAAGGGTTTACGGTTGACAACAGTGGTCAAACTCCTGTGTATTACTTGGCAGAATATGCCGAAGGCAATATTGAGCACACAAAAGTTTATTTGTGGAAAATAAAAAATGGAAATGCCGCTAATTCTCCTTATAACTGGGAAATAGTAGATGAACAAGTTTTAGCCAATAATGGTAACGTAGGCATGCGACATTATCACGTTGCCCAAATTGACCCTTATACAGGGTATTTGTACGCAACAACAGGAGATGACGATACAGCATCTTTTATCTTTGTAAGTAAGGACGCAGGAACTACTTTTGAAACAGCGTATGGTTCTGATGAAAAATATTGCAGATTGCTAAACTTTGTATTTCACGAAGACTTTGTTTATTGGGCTACCGATTCAGGAGCGGAAGGGAAGCACAGTCTTTTTAGAGCAGTAAGAAATGCAGAAGGTGTTATAGATGTGGCCAATGCTACAATTTTGTATGACTTCCCTTATGTTGGGAATGG
>CAYJHY010000033.1:0-14429 GCA_964369875.1 uncultured Mailhella sp. | reverse complement strand
AAAGGGAGTTTCCCCCCCCCCAAACCCTCCCCCTTTCCTCAAAAAACTTTAATATTATGCAGAGTGTATTTTGTTCACAAATCTTCACAGGATATGCAGAGTCACGCAGTGCGAACGAAACAAAAAAATGTTTTCTCCTCTCGCCCCTTCCCCTTTCCAAAAAACTTTATTTAGATAAGGCTTGTATTTTATTTGTAAACTTGGTAAATATCGCATGCTCTGCTATTGTGCGTGTATACGTAAAGTTGATTTTTCAATATTTAACTAAATTTAAAAATGCAAAAAAACTATGATAACTACGACTTTATTACAAAATGTATTACCATTTTTTTTTAAAAATGATGAAATAGCAAATAATTCTATCAATTCTCCTAACAAAATTCAGCTATTAACCTTACGTTACATGATAGTGCTCGGTTTCTCCTTATGTCTTTGTTCTGTGGTCTTCTTTTTTGCCTTTAATTGGCAAATCATCCCTGACTGGACAAAGTTTAGTTTGATCCAAACAGCTTTCGTCATCACTGTCTTTCTCTCCTTTCGAGTAGGTTTGAATTCTTTTTTAGGAAAAAGTTTTCTTAGTTCAGCTTGTCTTCTGGTGGGTGTTTTTTTTGCGGTTTTTGGGCAAATTTATCAAACAGGGGCAGATAGTTATGTACTTTTTCTGGGCTGGGCAGTAGCCATTTCTCCCTTTGTACTCATTTCCGCTTTTTCAGGTCTTTGGCTCTTTTGGATAGCCTTGATCAATTTAACAATTATTCTTTACTTTGATTCTGCATTTACATATTTGAAAAATGAAGATCAAGTCCTTTTAACAGTTCTTAGTTGTTTTAATGGATTTATTTTAATATTAAGAGAAGTTTTTCAAAGCAAATTCTCCTGGATAAATACCTTATTTTCTCGCTATGTTGTCTTTTTGTTTTTACAGCTGGCCATAGCAGGGGAGTTGCTCTATTCTATTCATGATGAACAAATCTCCTTCTATACTGTCATTAGCTTCATTCTTTCTGTTTGTTTATATGTTTTTTTTCGCTATAAATGCTTAGATTTTTTTATTATAGCTTTTTGCTTCATCACAAATGCTACTTTGTGCATAATATATATCCTCAGTTTTTCAAGTTTTAATTCGAGTTCATATGTTCTAATTTCCCTAATTTGTATTTTATTTTTTGGTGCTATTTCTTTATATATCGACTTCTTATATAAAAAAATCAATAAAAATATAATAAAGCAATCTGTTAATGGTAACGATGACTCTTTGATGACTCAGGGCGAGTTTAGAGCTCAAAACGTAGTTGACTTCAAAGAAACTGATGAATCTGTAACGAAAATTGATAAAGATACGACCGACGAAGACGCTATAAGTGATGCTTACGAAGCATCCAACATAAAACCTATACCAAACCCATTTAAAGCATATTCATTTATTCAGGCGGCCGTTTGTGCAATTTCCTCTTTGATAACGGTTGGTTTTGTTTTTCTCTTTCTTGTATTGTTATACATGTCAGAGTTTGACGGGGCGTTGTTTATGCCTATCATGGCAACTATTTGCCTTACTCTTACTCTTATTTTGCATATCAAGTATAAAAACAACGGGGACATACAAAGCATCCCCTATATTCTTATATATCAAATGCTGACCACGCTTTTACTGGCCTATGCTTTATTGACTTTTTTTGCCTATGAACTTAGCTTGTCGCTTAAAGAAACAGCTTTGCTTTTTGGCTTAATAACAGCTATTATATACCCTTTTATCGCCAACAGTGTCTCCCGTATTCTTACTTTGTTGTATTCGACGGGATGTATATTTATCAGCATTTGTGCTATACCCTATGCTCTTTTAACTTTCAATGCTATTGCACTTATTGCAATGACATTGGGCTTTGTTTTTGAAACAAAATGTAAAGCACTCAATCATTTGGGGCAAGCGCTTTTTATTGGTTTTTTTGTACAAAATACTATTCTTCTGTCTGATTTTTTATTTTTTCTTGAATATTCTCCGGGAAATGATTTTTATACAAGTATATTGTTTGCTGTTTTTTGTTTTATATTTTATGTCCTCGCTATTATAAAATCAGGCGAATTTTACAAGAGTTTTTCTGCTTTAAATGTTTTTTGTCATGGCTTAGCATTGTTTGCTGTATTTACATTTATTTATTTTCATGCTTTTCCGGTGCTATATATCATGGGGATGTTTATTTTTAGTTTTTATGTAGGAAAAATACTATTATTAAAATGTGTTATGCTGTTTTCAATTTCTATTTTATCGCAATATTATTATGTTTTAAATGTGAATTTATTATATAAGTCCTATACTCTTCTGATAGCCGGTTTGATTCTGTTGCTTTTTTGCTTTGCAATAGCTGTACAACAAGGAAAAGCAATACAAGGAAAAGATATTTATGAAAAATAAAATATTACTTATTAATGCATTACTCATTTTATTGTTTTTTAACTACAGTATTTATAAACAAGAAAAACATATCGAAGAGGGGATTTTGGTGCTTTTTGAGCTTGCCCCTATCGACCCACGTTCTCTTATGCAAGGCGATTATATGACCCTACGTTATAAAATGGCTAGTGAAATACGGTCAGCTTTGCCTGACATCGATAACGAGAGCGTTTTAGAGCAACCACAAGCAGTTATTGAACTGGACACAAACAATGTAGCTCAGTTTTTACATCTGCAAAAAAAGGTCGATACACTTATTGACGGACAAATCTCTGTTCCACTAAATTATAAGAATGTTATACTAAATTTATCACTTACTACAAGCTACTTGTTTGAAGAAGGACAAGCAAAACACTTTGAACAAGCAAAATACGGAGTGTTTAAATATAAGGACGGAAAATTTATTCTGATTAATCTTGCTGATGAAAATTTTGTAATATTATAATAACTTATTATTTTTATAAAAATTAAAATCATAAAATAATTTTATAGCCCAAGTTTGTTTCTAAAATATATTATAGAATTGTCATAAGAATGTCTTTCTTTTGTAAAGCTATTCACTGATAATAAAAAAGTCACCTAAAATTAAAGTTTTTTTGGGAAAAGGGGAGGGTTTTAGGGAGGGGAAAAACGCTTTTTTGTTTGACCTAACAGATGACGCTCGAGGCTACATCCTTGTAGCCCACTCGCTCTCACTCACAAGAAGCGTGGTTCTTGTTTTGTTCGCACTGCGTGGCTCTGCATTGACTTTACAGATGACACTCGGGGCTACGTCCATGTAGCCCACTCGCTCTCACTCACAAGAAGCGTGGTTCTTGTTTTGTTCGCACTGCGTGGCTCTGCATATCCTATGCAGATTTGTGAACAAAAAAATCTACTGAGTATTAAAGTTTTTTTGGGAAAAGGGGAGGGTTTTAGGGAGGGGAAAAACGCTTTTTTGTTCACAAAAAAGGTTTTTCCCTTCCCTAAGAAACAAAATCCATCTCAAAATAAATTTTACACTAAAAAAAGAAGTGACAATGCTAAGTTTTTTCGATAATATTAGTTGAAAATTTTAGTGACTGGAAGTTTTAATTGGGATTTTTAAATCATTGATGTTTTAAGAGGAAAGTGAATTGGCAAAAAAAAGAGCAACGCGTAAATGGGATGTTGAAGATTCCGTTGAATTGTATGGTATTCGTAACTGGAGTGCAGGTTATTTTGACATTAATGGCGACGGAGAAGTCGTTATTAAACCTCAAGGTAATGTAGATGGTCCTGTGGTCAGTGTTTTGGAAATAATTCAAGAAGTTAAGGAACGTGGTTATGATATGCCGGTTCTTTTGCGAATTGAAAATATTTTGGATTCTCAGATTGCTCTTTTGCATCAATCATTTCGAGCTGCTATTTCCGAACTTGGTTATAAAGGGAAATATCGTGGTGTTTTCCCGATTAAAGTTAACCAACAACAACAAGTTGTTGAAGAAATTGCAGACTTTGGTAAAACTTTTCACCATGGTATGGAAGTAGGCTCTAAAGCCGAGCTTATCGCTGCGGTTTCTCAGATTAAAAGCCGTGAAGCTTGCCTTATCTGTAATGGTTATAAGGACGAAGAATTTATTGATCTTGGCCTTCATGCTATGCGCCTTGGCTATAATTGTTTCTTTGTTTTGGAAATGCCCGGCGAACTTGACATTATTATCAAACGCTCCAAAGAGCTTGGTATTACGCCTAAAATCGGTGTTCGTGTCAAATTGAGTGCTAAGGCTACCAGCGGTCACTGGTCAGAATCAGGCGGTGAACGATCTTCTTTTGGTTTGACCTCTGCCCAGATTGTTGATGTGGTTGACAAACTTAAAGATGTGGACATGCTTTCTTCTTTGCGCCTTCTCCATTATCATTTAGGTTCACAAGTGCCTAATATTCGTGACATTCGTTCCGCTGTTATGGAAGCTTCCAGAATTTATGCAGGCCTCGTAGAAGAGGGGGCTCCCATGGGTTATATAGACCTTGGCGGTGGCCTTGCTGTTGACTATGACGGATCCCATACAAACTATGTAAGCTCTCGTAACTATTCATTAAATGAATACTGTGCCGACGTTGTTGAATCTGTTATGGCAGTGATGGATGAAAAAGAAATCGAACATCCACATATTATCACCGAATCAGGCCGTGCAACCGTTGCCTATTACTCTATTCTGCTTTTTAATATTCTCGATGTGAACCTTATTGAAGCAGGGGACTTACCTGAAACTCTCGGTGAAGAATTTCCGGAAGCGGTGCATAACCTAAAAGAAACTTTGAATGCTATCAATTTACGTTCTTTGCAAGAATGTTATAACGATGCTCTGTATTATTATGATGAAATCCGTCAACAATTTGTGACGGGTCGAGTCAGCTTACGCCAAAGAACCATGGCGGAAAGATACTTTTGGGCTATTATGCGCTCCATTGCCGAAGAGAAGTCAAAGTTGAAAGCAATCCCCAAAGAACTTAATGAAATTGACGCCAGCTTGGCAGATATTTATTATTGTAACTTCAGTGTGTTCCAATCTCTGCCTGACTCTTGGGCTATCGATCAAGTATTCCCCATTATGCCTGTACACCGTCTTAATGAATACCCTGAGCGCCAAGGTATTTTGTCTGATATGACTTGCGACAGTGACGGGCGAATCGATCATTTTATCGATACGCAAGGCATGAAAAACACTCTTGAGCTTCATTCCTTCGATCCAAAAGAAGAATATTATTTGGGTGTGTTCCTTGTGGGTGCGTACCAAGAAACTCTTGGTGATTTGCACAACCTTTTAGGGGATACCAACGTGGTTTCCATTCGCATAGACGATAGCGGAAACTATGAATTTGTAAGAGAAATCAATGGTGACAGCGTTTCTGACATTCTAGCCTATGTTGAGTATGAGCCTCGTCGAATTTTAGAAAATATTCGTCATGCAGCCGAAAAGGCAGTTCGTAGAAAAGAAATCAGCCCTGCAGATCGTTTTGCTATTATGCAAGCATTTGAAAACGGCATGCGCGGTTATACTTATTTTGAGCGTTAAGCCACTTTATTATAAATTAAAAACATATCAAATTTGCTTCCAAAAAGGAGAAAATTATGTCAAAAGTATTGATTATCGGCGCAGGCGGAGTAAGCTCTGTTGTTGTCCATAAATGTGCACAAGTAAAAGAAGTGTTCACTGATATTTATTTGGCCAGCCGTACTAAATCAAAATGTGACGCGATCGCCGCTTCCGTAAAAGAACGTTATAACGTAAATGTTACCACTGCTTCAGTAGATGCGGATTCTGTACCCGAACTTGTAGCACTTATCAAACAAATTGAGCCTAAACTCGTTATTAACGTGGCGCTTCCTTATCAAGACCTTACCATTATGGATGCTTGCCTTGAATGTAATGTACATTACCTTGACACCGCAAACTATGAGCCACTTGACGAAGCAAAATTTGAATATAAATGGCAATGGGCTTATCAAGAAAAATTCAAAGAAAAAGGTCTTATGGCGCTTCTTGGTAGTGGTTTCGACCCAGGCGTTACCAACGTTTTTTGTGCCTATGGTCAAAAGCATCTCTTGGATGAAATCCATGTTCTTGATATTATTGACGCCAACGCCGGAGATCATGGTCTTCCTTTTGCCACCAACTTCAATCCTGAAATCAACATCCGCGAAGTAACAGCCAGAGGCCGTTATTGGGAACGTGGCGAATGGGTAGAAACCGATCCTCTTTCTTACAAAATGTCTTTTGATTTCCCTGATAACATCGGCCCTAAGAATTGCTATCTTTTGTATCATGAAGAGCTTGAATCTTTGGTGCAAAACTTAAAAGGCATTCGCCGCGCACGTTTCTGGATGACTTTCTCCGATAACTATATCAACCACTTGAAAGTTTTTGGCGGTGTTGGTCTTTTGGGTATTGAGCCCATTGAATACCAAGGTCAATCCATTGTGCCTATCCAATTCCTTGCAAACCTTCTTCCCGATCCCGCTTCCCTCGGTCCTCTTACCAAAGGGAAAACTTGCATCGGTTGCGTAATGGAAGGTGTTAAAGACGGAAAAGCTCGTACTTTCTACGTTTATAATATCTGCCAACACGAAGACTGCTACGAAGAACTCGGTTCTCAAGCCATCTCCTATACCACTGGTGTTCCCGCTATGATCGGTGCCATGATGATGCTCCAAGGAAAATGGATGCAACCCGGTGTTTGGAACATGGAACAACTCGATCCGGACCCATTCATGGAAGAACTCAACAAATACGGCCTCCCATGGCAAGTTGTTGAACTTACAAAATAAGTTTAATTTAGTTTGAATTGTTTATTTTGTTGGGAGAGGGAAAACCCATTTTTTGAAAAAAATGGCGTTTTCCCTCTCCCAAACCCTCCCCCTTCCCCCTTTCCTCAAAAAACTTTAATATTGGATTGCTTTACACCTAAGCAATCTTTTTTTGTTTAAAATATCCTGCTTTGTAGAGTTTGTATCCCCCTTTTTGAATGACATACGACACTACCATTAAAGTATCCCAATAAAATTTAATTGGTTTTTCAGGAAGGGGGAGTTTGAGGGAGAAACCTCGTTTTTTCCTCAAAAATGGGGTTTCCCCCTCGAGAAAATTATCCGAATAATAAAATTTTACATGGGATAAAGTCTGGACAAGCAAGGCTTTTTGAGATATGAATACATCATACTGGGTATTTGCATATAAGAGCAGGTATTTTGCTTGCTACTTGCAAAGTAAGAATAATTTAAATTACGTTTTACGGAGTAGAGATGAAAAAGATTCTATCTTCTTTGTTGCTCAGCTTTGCCGTTCTTAGCGGTCAAGCTTTTGCAGAGGAAAAAACCTTGGTTGTTGCAACTAACCCTACATGGCCTCCCATGCAAATGGTTGATATGGACAGAAACATTGTCGGTTTTGAAATTGACCTTATGACTGCAATCGCCAAAGAAAGTGGATTCAAAGTAGAATTTATGAACACTGCTTGGAATGGTATTTTTGCAACCTTGGAATCCAAAAATAGCGATATCATTGCATCCTGTGTAACTATTACCGAAGCACGCCAAAAACGCTACTTGTTTTCTGAACCAACTTACAGTTTTGTGCAAACCCTCGTAGTTCCTGAAGATAGCAAAATCACTTCACCTGCTGACATCGCTGATAAACGTATCGGTATCCAAATCGGCACCACTGCAGCTGTTGCTTTGGATAAAATTTCCAAAGATCTTAACGTTGCAACCTATGACGATATCGGTCTTGCTCTTGAAGACCTCGCTAACGGTAACTTAGACGCTGTTATGTGTGACGATCCTGTTGCTCTTTACTACTCAAACCGTAAAGAAGGCTACAGCGATAAAATGAAAGTCGGTTTTAAAATGGATGAAACTGAATCTATTGGTTTTGTAGCTCTTAAATCAAACAAAGAGCTCGTAGACAAACTCAATGCTGGTCACAAAGCCATTAAAGAAAACGGCGTAGAAAAGCAAATCTATGAAAAATGGTTTGGCGCTGAATAAGCTCTATACCTTGATTATAAAAGGCAGCTCATCGGGCTGTCTTTTTTTTTAGCGTGTTTATGTGAAAAAGCTCTAAGATTACAAACAGTCTGTTTTATTATGAAAATTGATTAGATAGTACGTGGTTGACAATAAACCCTGCTATATGTAAGTTATAAAATATATTGAATAAGCTCTTGTTATAAAAGTTTTGTGAAGTAGAGCTCGAGAAGGGGGAGAACTTTTTTAAAAATTCCCTCTCTCGAAAAATAAAACGAAAACACATCAAAAAAAAGGATCTGTTATGCAAAGTACAGCACAAGAATTATATGCACTTATGAGTGAAGCGAAGCATTGTGTCGTTTTAACGGGAGCGGGTATTTCAACCTTGTCAGGAATTCCTGATTTCCGTGGTGTAGGCGGTCTTTATCATCGAACAGATATTGATGCAAATCGTTTATTTGATATTCATGAATTTAGGCGTGATCCAAGCTATTATTACCAACATTCTTTTGAATTTTTGTATGACAAAGCTGCAGAGCCCAATATTGTGCATACGGTATTAGCTCGCATGGAAGAAAAGGGTATGGTGAAAGCAATTATCACCCAAAATGTTGATTTATTGCACCAAAAAGGTGGCTCTAAAACCGTGTTTGAATTACACGGTTCTCCTAAAATACACGCTTGCCTCAGCTGTGGTAAAGAATATAGTTTTGACGAAATTATTTCCATGTTGCAAGCCTCAACCGTTCCTTATTGCACCAAATGTACTGGAGTGATTAAACCAAAAATTGTTTTCTTTGGTGAGGGGCTTCCCGAATATGATTTGAGTATGTCGGAACAACATGCTCAAAAAGCTGATTTTATGCTAGTACTAGGTACTAGCTTGACGGTGTACCCAGCCGCCGAAATTCCACGTATTGCATATAGCAATGGAGCAAAATTAGGAATTATTAATGCCTCTAAAACTTATATTGATAAAGAGTGCGAATTTAAAGCGGATGACTTGGGTGAAATATTTAACGCGATTTCAAAGATGCTTTAAAGAAAATTAATTCTTGATGCTTAAACTCATTTGCTTGTTTTTATTTATGGGGTTTCCAAAGGAAATTACTCCCTTTGACGGGGAGTTTCGAGAAGGGCACCCCAAAACAAGAATCACATGGCATATAAAGTGTTACTTACGACTATCATAGACGTTATTATTTTCATAAAAACTTTTTTTATCACGATACAGTTCAATATCGGCATCTATCTGCGTAGTTGCCCATGTTGTATGATCGAGTTTATCAGAAATCGCATAGCCCACAGAAACACTGCAAAAAGGAATAATTGCTTTTGACTGTTCAAGGTGTTGCTTGATATTCGCGATAAAATCTGTGACTTCTTTTTCCGTCGGGTTGAAGAAAAATGTTGCAAACTCATCGCCACCGATTCGATAAGAAATATGATGCTCATTTTCTTGAGCTTTTAAAGCGTTTGCTAAAATTTTAATATAATCATCGCCCATTTTATGACCAAGCTGATCATTCACAATTTTCAACGAATTTAAGTCTGCAAGTAAGAGAGCATAGCTTTTAATTTTTTTGGACTGGATGAAGTTTTCAATATCTAAATCATAAGCATTACGATTTTTTAGGCCGGTGAGCGAATCTGTATTGGCAAGGTCTTTAAAATGAGGATTAGAAATTCTTCTAAACAAAACCTTTGAAGTAAAAAAGGCTAAAATACAGGTAAGAAGAATAACAAAGGGAGTCATATAACGAATTTGTTGAAAAGCTTTGTATTCTCGATTGGCAGGAAACTCAATCCCAAGAGCCCCGATAACAGCTCCTTTCTCACCGTTACTGTGTAGAGGGTAATACGCCACAAAAACATCACCCCATTCAGTGTTCATGATGACTCCGGGCATAACAACAGTTCCGCTTAAAGCTGTTGCCAAGTCCTTTTGAAAATCAGGCTCTATCAGATCCCCAGGTTTTCTAAAGTCGTTATTGTCCATAGATAAGCCATCAATATGATAGATAAGTTTTCCGTCTTTATTTTTTGTGGCGGTATAAAGATATTGCGCACATGATATCTCCCTTATCTCAGACAATAGGAGCTGTCCTTCTTGATAAGCCTGTGTAAGCATATCTGCTTCATCGGTAATTTCTATAAAAACAGATGCCGGAATTCTTTTGTCCACGTATTCCGCGATTGAATTCACTCTTGTTGCAAGCGAACTGATCATTTGCTTATAGCTTTGTGTGTACGCAAAGAAAAACACGATAAGGCTAGAAAGAACAACCAATATTGTGACAAAAAGAGCAACTTGTATATCTACTCGTTGCATGACAGATTTTTTTTTACTCATTTTACTCATAAAGACTCCACTAAAGAGCACGTACAGACTTATAGCTAAATTGTATTAAAAATGCATTTTTGTCAAACGAAACTTTTTACAAAATAGGTCATTCCAATTTGATGTTTCCCCCTCCCAACCCCTCCCTCTCCACAAAAAACTTTAATAATGGGGACAGTAAATTTTTGTAAAAAAAGTGTTTTTTATCCCCTGCAGCACTCTATAGGCTATTTAAAAAAGTTATGTATCCATTTATATAAAAAAATCTTGCAATTTTAGAGCGAACACGTTAACCTGACCATCATTAAAAAGTACACTTAAACTTTAGGCCAAGGAGAGTATGGGGATGGATTTTTTTGACGTATGTGAAACGTGGAGTCGCGACCAAATTGAGCATGAGCAAGTACTGAGATTGAAAAAAAGCATAGAACAAGCCATGAAAGCTCCCTATTATGCCAAGCTTTATCAAGATGCGGGGATTAGTCCGGATAGTATACAAACTCCGCAAGACGTAAAGAAATTGCCTTATATAGATAAGGATGCTTTGCGTGCAAATTATCCGAATAAGCTTGCCTGTGTCCCTGCTTCACAATTTGTGCGTATGCACTGTTCAAGCGGGACCACCGGTTCTCCTGTGGCTATTTGCTATACAAAGAATGATTTGCATAACTGGTCAGCACTTATGGCACGTTGTATGTATATGACAGGCATTCGCCCTCATGATGTTTTCCAAAACATGTCCGGTTACGGACTTTTTACGGGCGGACTCGGTATTCATTACGGTGCAGAACATTTGGGCTGCATGACCATTCCTGCGGGTGCCGGCAATACCAAAAGACAAATTAAACTTATCAGAGATTTTGAAGTTTCCGCTGTGCATATTTTGCCTTCCTATGCTTTACATGTGGGGCAACAAGTTAAAGTAGATGGCATGGATCCCCGTGATCTTCCCATTAAAATTGCTTTGATCGGTGCCGAACCCTATACCGAAGAAACCCGTAAACGTATTGAAGATATGCTTGATATTAAAGTTTACAACAGCTTCGGAATGTCTGAAATGAACGGCCCCGGTGTTGGCATGGAATGTCAAGAACAATTTGGTATGCATGTGTGGGAAGATTCCTATATTATAGAAATAATTGACCCCGAAACAGGTCTTGCCGTCGAAGACGGTGAAGTGGGTGAGCTTGTTATGACAACGCTTGGCCGTGAAGGTATGCCTGTTTTGCGTTATCGTACCCACGACCTTACCCGAATTATCACCGGTGAGTGCGGATGTGGCAGAAAACATAAGAGAATTGACCGTATTGTCGGGCGTTCTGATGATATGTTTATTACCAAAGGTGTAAACATTTATCCAATGCAAATCGAACAAGTGCTTATGGGCTTCCACGAAGTTGGTCAAAACTACCTTATCCAGCTTGAAAAAGAAGGCCTTAAAGAAACCTTGCGAGTAAAAGTAGAAGTTCGCGAAGAAAACTTTGTAGAAGATATGCGTGTGCTTAGAGCCTTACAAGACAAAATTGTACGTCGCTTACATGATGAAATTTTGGTGACTCCTGTGGTCGACCTTGTTCAAGCAAATAGCCTTCCTCAGTCTGAAGGTAAAGCAAAGCGTGTGATTGACTTGCGTAAAGACTAAACGCTATTTTGTTGTATAGAAAAAAATTATGGCTTGCGCATTTTGTGTGTAAGCCATTTTGCATAAAATTGGTATGTGTGATGTAATAAATTTCCCTAAACCTAGTTATGTTTACAAATCACCTTACGTTTAAACCACCACCTGACAAAATTAAAGTTTTTGAAGGGAGTGGAGGGGGTTTGGGAGAGGCGAGGGAAAACTTTTACAAAAATTTCCCCTCGCCTCTCCCAAAAAACAAAACCCCAAAATCCCAAAAAAATCTTATTGCCTTAGAGGTAAAAATGCTTCATATTTTAGCTATTGTCCTTATTGTTGTGATCACACTTTGTGTGTTTTTGAATTTTGTGACTTTACCCGGAAACTGGCTTATGGCGGTTTTTGTGGTTTTATGGACATTTTTATTTCCGTCTGAAAACTTAAATATGTGGTTTTTTATTATATTTTTTGGGCTACTTGTTTTTGGGGAAGTGATGGAATTTTTCTTGCAAATGAGCCAAAGTAAAAAAGCAGGAGCAAGTACAACTTCCAACATATTGGGGATTATCGGTGCCATAGTGGGTGCTATCGTTTGCGTACCTTTTTTACTTGGCTTTGGCGCTGTATTGGGTGCTCTTGGGGGTGCTTGGCTTGGCACGTTTACAGGGGAGCTTGTGTTATCCCAAAAAGGCCTTCCACATTCTTCACAGGCCGCAACAGCTGCCATGTGGGGCAAGTTTTTAGGGATGGTTATTAAATTCGGTATTGGCTTTTATCTGGTTATTCACACCGCAAGCGCTATTTTGGAATAAAAATGTTAGAAAATTTAAATATTGTCTTAGTGGAAACACGTTTTCCGGAAAATATAGGGGCGGTGGCGAGAGCTTCAGCCAATTTTGGTTCGAGTCCTTTGCACTTGGTTCAACCTGAGCGTTGGGATAAGGAAAAGGCTGTTCCCCTTGCGACGAAGCAGGGCGTTGAGCTTTTGGACTCCATACAAATTCATGAAAGCCTCGCAAAGGCTGTGGCAGCATCAAGTTTTTGTATAGGCACTACTGCAAGAACTGGTGGGGTAAGGCGAGAAATTTGGAACCCCAGAGAGTGCGCCACACAAATTGTTGAACGCCTAAAAGTAGGGGAAAGTGTATCCTTGGTGTTTGGTCCAGAAGATCGTGGGCTTGAAAATAATCACCTTGATTTATGCCAAGGTCTTGTTACCATTCCAACCTCGCCTTTGTGCTCGTCTTTGAATTTGGCGCAGGCAGTACTTCTTATGGTTTATGAATGTTTTTTGCTGATTCCTAAGGAAAAAAATAAGCAAAAGAAAGATAAGGGCGCTCTTTCTCGCAGAATCAACAATGATGAACGTCAACTGTTGCATCAGAAGCTTAAAGAAGCTTTGATTGACCTTGATGTTATTAAGGGTGATAATCCCGAATATTTTTTCTTACCCATGGCAAAGTTTTTGGACAGAGCCGATGTGCGCCGTCATGAAATGGATATGTTACTTGGAATTTGCCGACAACTTGGACATATGAAACAACGTAAAGAGTAGTTATGCAAAAGAAAAATCTTATCGTTCAAACCCAGAGATTGGGTGACTTGGTGATGAGTTTTCCCCTTTGTTCATGGCTTTATGAAAAGGATGGGCGTCATATTTGGGTAATAGGGGAGGAAAAATTCTATAAAGAACTTTTGCGTGTTTCTCCTCCCAATATTTCCTATTTACCTGTGAGCGGCACTTCTCTTTTTAAGGAAGATGATTTTCATGAAGTGATTAATCTTAGTCATAATCCGTCTACGTATTCTCTGGTGGGAAAGTTACAAGCTAAGGAAAAACTTGGCATGTTTGAAACGGATAATGTGCAAAAAATCCACGGATTTTGGCAATTATACAGAGCATCACTTGTTAATAACAATCATTATAATACGTTTCATTGGGCGGACCTTAATGCAATGGATAGTATCAGTCTTGAAACTATCCGAAAACATACTTGGAAGGTTCGTTCAAGCATTCCCAGTCGTCCTGAAGCTTCTAAAGGCAGAATTGGCCTTTTTGTGGGAGCAAGTGATATTTCAAAACGACCCGATACAGAGTTTTGGACGAATTTGGCACTTAGTTTGGCAAAAAAAGGTTACGAACCGGTACTGCTTGGAGGACCAAGTGATGAAGAACAAGAAATAGCAGGACAGGCTGCCAAAGGTGCAGGGATGCTCTGCGGAAGTTTGGCCGGACGTTTTAATATCTTTGAACTTATTGCTTTTTTGCATAGCCTTGAACTTTTGGTCACTCCCGATACGGGTCCCATGCATCTCGCTTCTATGGAAGGAGTGCTGACATTTAATCTATCCATGGGGAATGTGCATCCGTGGGAAACCGGCCCTTATCCACCGGGGCATTATGTCTTGCGTTCATCCTTATCTTGTGGTGGGTGTTGGCAGTGCACAAAAAAATCATTCAAATGTAAGGAAGCATTTTTGCCTGCTCGAGTAGCCAACCTTATTCATGCTACTTTAAATGGAAAAACGT